>JBILJP010000390.1:0-4732 GCA_044377135.1 Fluviicola sp. | reverse complement strand
TTGGTAAAGCACCTGATTTGGCGTTGGCTCCTCCGGCTAAAAAACCGGATACCTTGTACCATGCTTGTCAGGGAATGGCGCTTGATCCAAATACGCCTGTTCAGGAATGGGGCTGTGCTTCGCCAACTATTTACCATACCTGTATCGGTTCCAATGGCTGTCGTTCGGAAGGCGGTTGCGGATTTGTGCAATCTACTGCTGGTGGCGGAAGCTGCGGCGGCTCTGGTTGTGGTGGAAAATCATTGCGTGGCGTACAAGCTACGGCGGCAAAAAATCTATGTGGCGGACCGACTCCTCCGGCAAATACCTATGGTGCTCCGGCTGATAACAAATGTGGTGCATTTGGCGGTTGTGCCGTTCCGATTTCGGCTTCACAAATGTATCCTGATCCGAAAGGACCGATGGAGTTTTACGATTTTGTGAAACAACCAGACGGATCATGGAAAAGTGTACCGCTTACTCCGACTTACGACTATAAAAAAGGTCAATTGGTACACGATGTAGCGTGGGCTGCGTATAGCGCTGTTTTAGAAAACAGAAAGCAACGCATTCCTAAAAAACCGGTTCCAAACGATATCCGTTTGGCTTTCCCGCCGTCGACCTAGGAAGATTAATTGACTGAAATTGAATACGAAGACACAGGTGTAACACTACATCTGTGTCTTTCTTTATAAAACCATACATGAACAACAAGGAAGTACTTCCGCGAATGGGATTCCCGAACCTGGGCTTGGGTGTAGGGCTGAGAAGTCAGCACTATGATTACCTCTTGCAACATGATCCCGAGGTTGATTGGTTTGAGATCATTACCGAAAATTACATAGATAATTATGGTTTCGGGCGTCATGTATTGGAACACATCCGCAATCAAAGACCCGTAGTGATGCACGGTGTTTCCCTATCGATAGGCAGTACAGATCCGATTAACAGGGATTACCTGAAAAAACTGCTAGAACTGGCCGATTTTGTAGAGCCTGAATGGATTTCGGATCATTTGTGCTGGACGGGTGTAGCACATACCAATACCCACGATTTATTGCCATTGCCGCTCACGGAAGAAAGCTTAAAACACGTGGCCGATAGAGTACTGCAAGTACAAGATATATTGAAGCGACCGTTGATACTGGAAAATCCGTCGACTTACCTGGAATTCACACATTCCACCATTAGCGAATGGGATTTTTTGTCGGAACTGACGAAACTCACCGATTGCGGTTTATTGCTGGATGTAAACAATGTATTTGTTTCGGCAACCAATCACGGTTTTGACCCGGAAATGTACATTCGAAACATTCCACATCACCGGGTGGTACAAATGCATTTGGCTGGTCCAACCGATTGTGGGTTTTACCTGGTGGATACGCACGATAATCCGGTTCCGCAACGCGTTTGGGAATTGTACAAATTGGCGCAAGAACTTACTGGCGGTGTTTCTACCTTGCTGGAATGGGACGCCAATATTCCTGATTTTCCGGAATTGATTCAAGAATTGCACCGGGCCAAAGATGTTATGCGGGGCGAAATTCCGGCTACACCTTTGTTTCAATCGCGACACGAAGCGGTTTCCAATCCGGTTTCACATCAATTGACCCAAAAATATGAGTGATACGGATATTTCAACCATTCAGCAATGGTTTACAACCGTTTTGATAGGTCACGGACATTTACCCGAAAAAATGGCACGTGCAGAAGCTATGTGGAATTTACGCGCCGAAGAATTAATCAAAGGAGATGAACGCGTGTCGAAAGAAACCCGAATTGGCATCTATACCACAGGTTATATGCTGCGATTGCTGGAATGTATGCAAGCAGATTTACCTTCTTTGTATACGTTTTGGGGCGAATCGCTGTTTGATTTGTTTGGTCGGGCTTATTTACTGCAACATCCTTCACAATCGCATTCTTTGTTTGATTTGACAGCCGAATACGCCGATTTTCTTGACCGAACACGTCCGCCGGCAGAGGCCATTGAGGCCGGAAACGCGATTGAATATGACATTCCCGCCGAGTTGGTGCGAATGGAACGTGCACGTTTGGCCGCCATTCTCAGTAAAGGAACCGAAGGCGACACCGCGGCTCCCGATCTTGGTTTTTTCTCATTCTTTTCGGGCGAAAAATCGGTGTTACAAGCACATCCGGCGCTGCAACTGTTGGTACAAAAAATGCCGTTGATTGATCTGTATCGTCAGTTAATGTACGATCAGGAATTGACAATTCCCGATTACAAAACCACTTACCTTGCTGCTACACGCATGCATTTCAAAATTCAGTTTTTCGAATTGACCGATTGGCAATATGAGTTGCTTCATTTTTTGAAAGAAAACAATTCGGTGGTCGATTTACACGAAGCAATCCACCATGTTGCATCACAAACCCAACGCAACAAAGCCGATTTACTAAGTGAAGTTTGCCTTTGGTTACCCAATGCGGTTGAGATGGGATTGGTGAAGTGATTGTTGTTTTATTATCAATCAATTAGTTGTTTTGTTTTAGATCATTCAGTATCTTAGTATTCAAAAAACAATAAAACAACGGTTATGACTGAAAAATTGTCACAAAAACAGATCGGTCAGCGCATCACAGAGCTTCGTAAAATGAGGGGGCTGTCTCAGGAAGAGTTAGCGAAACAAGTCAGCATTTCCAGACCTTCGTTGACGCAGATTGAGTTGGGGAATAGAAGTCTTGATGTTTTGGAATTACAACAATTTTCTTTGGTTCTTGGGTTTTCGTTAGATGATTTTATGTCACAACAATTTACCGCTTTACAGGAGATGGCTGTATCTTACGATGCAAAACCGATCCAATCGGAAGAACGGATTGCTGTTCCTGTGTTTTATGTGGCTAAGTTTAAAAATACCTTGCTCTACATTTTGGAGCGTTGTGCGGGTAAGCCGAATGTGGGTGAAACGGTTTTGTATAAACTGCTCTATTTTTCCGATTTCAATTATTATGAATTGTATGAAACGCATTTGACAGGGGCTACTTATCGCAGGTTACCATATGGTCCGGTTCCTCAGAAATTGGATCCGATTATTCGGCAAATGATCGAAGATGGCCAGATTCAGCGTATTAAAACGGAATACCACGGTCATGTTCAAACACGATATTTACCGCTCAAAAAGGCAGATTTGACGCAGTTAAAAGCAAGTGAAACAGAAGTAATTGACCGCGTAATTGAACAAATGAGTGATTGGTCTGCTGTTGCCTTGAGTAATTATTCCCATAAGGATATGCCTTGGTTGGCTTCAAAGGAAGGCGATGTGATGAATTACGAACTGGTGTTTTACCGTGAAACTCCCTTTTCAGTGAGAAATTATAGTGACGAATCGGAAGAAGGATGATTTTTGACGAGTTACCTGATTTTCAGAAGGACCTTAAATACCTGTTGAAAAAATACCGAACGCTTGAAAGTGATTTGATAGTCGTGAAACAAGTATTGACCATTTTTCCAGATGAACGCCCGCCATTTAGTTTTCAAATCAATCATTTAGGAATAACAACTTGTATTATTAAAGTCAAGAAAATTGCCTGTAAATCGTTGAAAGGCCGTGGTGTGAATTCAGGATTTCGGTTGGTATACGCCTATTTTCCTGAAGAATCAAAAATTTGCTTCATAGAACTTTACCACAAAAATGATCAGGAGCAGGAAAACAGGCAACGTATTTTGGATCATTTTGGGTAGAATTTCGGGTTTGAGCGAGAAATCAGAATGAATTCGGGAATTCGGGTGTTCGGGATCATCCTGAGGCTGACACAGTATCCCGAACTCCCGATGCAAAAAAACTCAGAAAAAGCGCCCGCTTTTCAGTAGATTCGCTCCCAATCAATTTTAATGATCTCTATTCAATCACCGTATTCAAATCACCTGCCAACAGATTTTGCGGTACTTGTGTCAAGGTGTATTTTCCGGTTGCTGCATTCAAATCAAACACCCAAACCAGGTCAAAACGATCGCCCGGCCATTGTTGCGGAGCACTTTCATTACCCAAAATAGTATTGGCAATAGTCGGAATATCCTGATGCTGCCAGGCAATCAATACAGGAACGGTTTGTAGTTGAACTTCGGCTGCCATTGCGGCATAATCTTTTGCACCGTAGGTTTGGTTGATGGGTAACTGCAACAATTGACTCAAAGGCGTAATGGTTTCAACCGGACGTTTACTTTTGCTGTCATCTATTTTGTCCTTTCCCGGAACAGAAGCATACAATAACTGTGGGGTAACGAGTTCCTTGTTTTGAAGCATTTTGTTAAACGGGCTGAATAATACGGCCAATGCACCTGCGCGTTGCCAACCTTGCACAATGAGTGCTTCTTTGTCGTCTTTACCACTCGGGGTGACTCCTAAATACTGTTTTCCATCCTTATTTGCGTAAGGTTTTTCAGCATGTCGGATAATCATGATTTTCGGTGTGGTAGCAGTGGGTTTGTTGCTCATAATGGTTGTTTTAATGGGTAATCAATTGATAGATAGGATACAATAATAGAGAAAATAGTTGTTTTTTTCTAATAGATTGGTTTTAAACATACCACAATGCTATCTTACTTTTTGCCGAGGCTGAAAAAGTAAGCAAAACATCCTTTTGCGCCATTCTAAGCCGCTCGTGAAAAATGGCTCTTTCTGTGTTTTAAGGTCAAAAGTGGCAGATCGGGATCTGAAACGCAACACACAGCAGATTTGGCAATCGCTGTGCGTTTTAGCGCTTTTGACAAAACACAACGAAACAGCCATTT
>JBILJP010000389.1:0-4733 GCA_044377135.1 Fluviicola sp. | reverse complement strand
TAATAAATGATTCCCACGATTTTAGGTGCCTAACAGATGCGTTGTATGGTTGATACTGATACAAAACCATCATACTTCTTAGCGAGTATCTACCTGAGGAGGAAGCTATAATTCGTGTATTCATGGGAAAAAGAACTGATCGACTAGTTGATACGAGGGATCAATATTCTTGTACAAAACAGTTTATTTATTAACTTGCTCCTCTAAACTTCAACGTTTGAACCTGTTGCGCGCTACATTAACCGCTTGTTTTTGTGTCATTCAGTTTTTACTGGTAGCACAATTATACACATTTCGGAATTTTAATCACCGGGATGGGTTGATCATGGAATCAACGCTCAGTACCGCGCAAGATTCAAAAGGAAATTTATGGATCGGAACCGATGGAGCGGGGCTTATGCGGTTTGACGGATACCACTTTTTTGAAGTGAAATCGAAACGAAACAATGCACAACATCATGTATCTTCGATTTACCCGGTTTCAAACGGAACAGTTTACTTCACTTCCTCTTACAGCGGTTTATACAAGTACAAAAACAATGATTACCACTTAATCTACCAGTCGGATGCCATAGAGGATGCCGAATGTCAGTATGTTTCGATGGTTGATTCGTCATTGGTGCTCATTTGCCAGAAGTCGATCAATATCCTGTCGCAATCGGGGAAAGTGATTCGCAGAGTCACCATGAAATCACCGAGAGGTTTGGTGATTCATCAGGTACTGAAGATTCCGCAAGGGGTATTTATTTTTACGGAATCGGGTAATTTCTTTGTGCGATCTGGTAAAATCACCCGGCTCAATAATTGGTACGGCTCTTATGCGAATGAATCGTTTAAACCGGTGTTTGGAACCTTTCGCCACAATAGAATGGTATTGTACACCAGTGACCTCAAACAACATTTGACACTGGAGCTTACCAACGATGGTAGTATTTTTTCAGGAAAGCTTCGCTCTACGAATCTCAGCGGAAAATTAGATGAAGGGGATGAAGTATTGAGTGTTTGCGAGCGGCAAAACATCGGTTATTTCTATACAAAACAGCAAAAGATTTATCGCTTTGAGAACGGTAAGGTGCAGCGCGTGGTGCAAAATTATTCCGGGAATATTTATTCCATCGACGGGATTTCCATCGACCAGAACAATGATCTTTGGATCAATAGTACCTATGGATTATTTAAGGTTTCCGTTGAGCCGTTTACACGGGTTGAACTGAATCCTGTCTATGAAAACCGCAGCATTTTAGTGATTCATCGTACAAAAGCAGGTCAGATCATTGTGGGTACCAATGAATCGCTAAAAATAGGAGCGCTTTATTCCAATCTACCTTTTCAGACCTATAATTACAAGGCATTTCAGGTAGTTGAAACTGCGTTGGGAATTTTTATCGCAACCGATGTTGGTATTATGGAACTGAAAGGAAATTCAATTGTTCCGACTTCCTTTCCGCATCAGTCCGGCAAATCGATCTCGCTCATTCATTGGGATGGTGAATCGTTTTGGTATTCTCCGAGGGGCGAAGGATTGGTGCAGTACACTGTGACTACCAAGAAATCAAAACGCTATACGCCGGTTGAAGCTATTTTTGCCAGTCATTTCTACACGGCGCAAAACAACTTCGATCAATCGGAAGTTTACTTTGGTTCCAACGACGGAATTTATGCCTACGACAAAAAAACGCGTAAGATTACCCTCATTAAAGTATTCAAAAATCTGGGCGCTTACTCTGGAGTTTCAACCCGTGATCGTTTTGGTACCTGCTGGTTTTCATTGGATAAAGGATTGGCCGGAATCACCAATAGAGGCGAATACGTAACAATCGACGATCCGAAAAAATTGCCTTCAACGCTCTTTTATACCTTGAGTTCAGACAATTTTGGGAACTTGCTGGTGGGAACCAATAAAGGGATTAACATCATTGAGGTAAACGCCAACGGACAAGTGGTACTGCAAAACAATTATACGTTCAAAGAAGGTTTTGGCGGATATGAAACACACATGCGTTCGCAATTTCAGTCGGGAAACTCTTGTTTTGTTGGAACCATTGAAGGGCTTTACCTGATCAATACCGAAGTATTGCGCAGTTTTCCACCACCTCCTAAGCCAGTCATTCTTTTCGGAACAGAAAACGAGTACGGTGAATTGGTTCAGTTTCGCGATAAATCATTGTACACGTTTAAATGTTTACTACCAAAATCAGAAGCCATTTTGTTTTCTTACCGGATCAAAGGCTATCAGGATAAGTGGTCTAATTTTTCATTCGATAACGAAGTAGATTTACCCGATTTGCCAAACGGTTCGTATCAATTGGAAGTACGGGCTTCCTACGATGGTGTTACCGTATCTAAAATAGCTTCTTATCCGATTGTGATTGACATTCCGATCTGGCGTACCAAGTGGTTTATTGTGGTGTTGGTGATTATTCTCGGAATCATTAATACAGCCTACCTGGAATGGTCGAAATCGTATGTGTCAACCAATCTGTTTGATACCAAAGAAGTGATGGTGGATATTAAAATGATCCCACGAATCATTGCATTCGGCTTCTTCCTCAACCTGATCATGTTGTTCATTGTAAACATGGTAGATAAATCGTTTGTGGATACCACTTGGCTGAACACCATCTTTTCATCACTCATGTTCTTATTGGTGGTGTTGAGCAACTATTACAAATCGCGCAGTGGAAGCCGAAACAGAATGACACGCATTTTCTACGTGGCTTATTTTGTGTTTATGCTCGAGTATTTTTACCTGGCATTTATCAGCAATGTGCATCCGTTTCCGCTGATTGCGATCATTTTAGGGAGTAGCGTTGTTCCATTCATTATTTCCAACATTCGTTTTGTGATCTTCATCACCATGCTGCAACTCATAGTAGGAACCCTTATGTTGCTATGGTTGGAAGACACGGTTTACAATGAGATTCTGTTTGTATCAGCCATTGCTATTTCGGGCGGAATTGCCGTAATGGCAACCTATTTGCGTAATAATTCACTCGAAAAACTCATCTTCGTGAGTGGTGTGATCAACAAAGGAAATGTGTTGGCCATCTCGTTTGACCAGCGCGGATTGATTACTTATTGCAGCGAAAACATCAATGACTTTTTTGCCGTTGATTTTTCGGCCGTAGTGGGTAAACCGGTTTCCATTCTCAATCCGTTTGTGGCCGAAACCAAGATGCGCGAAATCAGCTTGCGGGATGAATTTGAAGACGGACGCATCTTCTTGATTCCGATGTACAACAAACACAACGAAGTGAGCTGGATCGAATGGTCGTGTAAGTACTTCAATGATTCGGTGAAAGTGATCATGGGGCATGATGTGACGGATAAACTCACGATCTCGACCAATTACCAATCGTTGGTTGAGAATGCACAAGACATGATTTTTCATACCGACGTTGAAGGGAATTTCATTTTTGCCAATGAGCGTTGTGTGCAATTGTTTGGTTACCGCAATGAAACAATTATCGGGAAAAATTCCATCGGACTCATTGCGCCTGATCACCGCGATCGGGTGAAACAATTTTACGAAGAACAATTTTCGAATCGTTTGCACCATACTTATCTGGAATTCCCGATCAAATCACGAGACGGACGTATATTTTGGGTAGGTCAAAACGTAACGATGATCTACGAACCTGGTTCACGCAAACGCATTTCAGGATTCATTGCCCTGGCCCGTGATATTACCGAAAAACGAGCGAACGATTTATTGATTGAGCAGCAAAACAAAGACATTACGTCGAGTATCAACTCCGCCAAACGGATTCAGTTTAACCTCTTGCCCGATCCACAGATTTTCAACCGTTATTTTGAACAATCGTTTACTTTGTTCAAACCCAAAGACATTGTGAGCGGCGATTTTTACTGGGTGGAAGAGATCGACGATAAATTGATCATTGTACTGGCAGATTGCACGGGTCATGGTGTTCCGGGAGCGTTTATGACCATCTTGGGGATTAACTTACTCAATCAAATTGTGCGTGAGCGCAAGCAGTGCGATCCGGATGTGATTTTGAATCAGCTCAACCGCGAATTGGAGTGGATTTTGCAGAAAAATGAAGGCAGTGTGATGTTTGACAGCATGGAAACATTGGTCTGTGTGTTTGAACAGGGCGAAATGTGTTATGCCAGCAGCGGCGTGCCGTTTATTCACCAGCGCAACGGAGAATTGAATGTGTACCGTTCTACGAAAATTGCAGGGGAAATGGAAGAGAATATCACTTTTGAAAAAGTGTGTGTCAAATTTGATCCGGCCGATAGTTTTTACTTGTTTACAGACGGCTACCAAAAACAATTCGGAAGTATTCGCAACAAAAAATTCAGTTTTAAGCGCATTTTGGAGTTGTTGCAACAAATTCACATCGAATCAATGCCGTTGCAGAAGAAGTACTTTGAAAATGCATGGCGTAATTGGTCTGAATCGCACGAACAAACAGATGATATTACCGTTGTAGGGTTGAAAGAATTAAAAATCAGAAAAACGGATACTAACGAGAAGCCCGCTTCACCAGATAGTACACCGGAAGAAAAGCCGTAATGGCGCTGAGCGCACTCACCAATACGATGATCAATAAGCCATCTTGAAAGGTAAATTCAATTGGGAAAGCTTCACCACCCGAATTGGGCATTTCCAGCAGTTTTCCATACTGTTGTGAAAGGCAAACGGTGGTTCCGAGAATCAACCCATAAAGGATTCCTTTTCCGGCAATGAGCAAACCTTCAAAAAAGAA
>JBILJP010000388.1:0-4745 GCA_044377135.1 Fluviicola sp. | reverse complement strand
TGATATTAAGTAGCGACTCGAAAGGTATTCGCACCAATTTTCGTTGTGAAATAAATCCGTAAGTTATTCACTATTGAAACTAAAACAAACACCTTTTTTTGAGGAAAATGTCAATGAAAACGCAATGAACAACCCGTTTTTTTTCGCTTAAATGTATCGAATGAGTTAAAACACTTGGTTGTTATGTGTTGAAAAATAGTCCGTTAACGCAGAAATCCTTGTTTTCGGATGGCTGCGTGAATGGCTTTTACATTTTCCGGAAGATCGCCAGAAAGTAGCCAATTAAGATCCAAACCGTTGTGAATGGCGGTGTGCGAAAGGTTGTGACTCTTCCCTATCAATTCACCCAATTGTTCCAAATCTTCACGGAATTCTACACGATAATCTTCGTGCAACGCCTGAATCAGCATCAGGATCTTAAAACACTTCGAAACCAGGTAAACACAGATTTTATGGGCTTTTACGGGCGAAGATCGATCAATTCGGGGAGTGTAATCCGTGATTGCCTGATTGACCAATACAAGCGAAAGACTCACCTCGCCTACCTTGTCTTTGGTTGTGTTGACATGTGCCGAAATTTCTCCGCTCAAGCTCCGTATTTCCATCATTAAATCAGCTAAACCAAAATGCGGATGTGCGATGTGACCAAGTCGTTGCTTTAAGCGCGTTTCCATTTCGCTACGTAGTTCTTCCACGGTTTGGGTACTCACCAACTCAAAATACAACCGCTTGGCCAATGGAATATCACGTTTCAACAGACGCAAGATCAATTTGTCTTTTTCCTTGTCGGTTAATTCGCTAATAGCGTCTTTGAAGTCTTGTTCGAATTTCATGGAGATCAATTGTATTCAGAACCTCAAAACTAGGATAATTTAACGTGAGTTTGGAAGAATACTTTCGGCGGGTTGTTTAGAGAATTGTACGATTCAGCTGATAATAGCGTCCAAATTGAATTGATTTCGGAAAAACAATACCAAACAAAAAGCCTTCGGATAATTCTTCCGAAGGCTTGTAAATATGCTGTAAAGCGGATTTTACTTCAATTCAGTAACGAAATTTTCGATTGGTTTACGCACCTTTTTCATGTTCACCAACCAGTCATTGGTTTCATTCCGGTAACCCAGCGGTAAAATAACCACACTTTTAAGTCCTAGTTCTTTTAATCCGAGAATTTCATCCAATTCAGCAGGTTTAAAACCTTCCATTGGCGTAGCATCAACTTGTTGTTCTGCTGCTGCGGCCATAGCTAAACCCAATGAAATATATGCTTGTTTGGCGGCATGAGCAGCTTGCCATTCTTTTCCGAGTGGTTCATAAAGTCCCCAAAGCATGTTTTTGTAATCATCCATTGCGGTGCTTGGCAAACCACGCTCAGCCGTAGTGTAATTAAATACTTGTTCTATACGCTCCAATGAATAGCTGTCCCAGGCTGCAAACACCAATAAGTGAGAGCAATCCACAATTTGGCTCTGATTCATAGCAATAGGTTGAATTTGGGCCAATAGTTCTTTGTTACTGATTACAAATACTTGATAAGGTTGCAAGCCGGATGAAGAAGGCGCAAGTCTTGCCGCTTCTAGTATGTAATCGATCTTTTCTTGTGCTACCGCAGTTCCGTTCATTTTTTTGGTGGCGTATCGCCATTTCAGTGCATCTAGTAATTTCATGTATGTTTTGTTTTACTGTAAATATGTGCTACAAAATTAGAATAAGCTTGTTACTTTAAGTAACTTTGTTTCTAAAAGTAATAGTGACAAATAAGTAACCAACTAACAATTGATGGAATTGGAAAAGCAATTGACTAAAAAAGAATGTTGTCAAACCATTTTGGCAATTCACGATGTGATGGACATCCTAAACGGAAAATGGAAAATATCCATCATTGCTTGCTTGTGTTATGAAAAAATGCGCTATTCAGATTTACTAAGGGAAGTAAATGGGATTTCTGGTAAAATGCTAAGCCGTGATTTGAAAGAACTGGAAGTAAACGGCTTGATCAAACGGACGGTTCGTGATACACAGCCCATAACCGTAGAATATGAAATTACAGATTATGGGAATACGCTACAGGAGGTTACGAATGTAATAGCTGATTGGGGGTTGGCTCACCGAAAACGAATTATGTCCGGCCTATAAATCGAGGTTCTCTTTATAACTGCGCGAAATCGGAATTTCATGACCGCCGCGAACTATCAGGTGAGTAGCAGTGCGTTGTTCAATGAAATTGCAATTCACCAAATACGAACGATGCACACGAATAAATGCATTCGGTAGTTCATCTATGATGTCTTTGAGTAATTTTCGCTGAACGATAAAGGTATTCAATGTTTGGATTTCTATGTAGGCTCCATCCGATTGAATGTAAATAATATCATTCGGGTTGATTTCTTCTACCCCGTGTGTGCCACGTAATTGCAACATGGGAGCCAATTGATGGGAGATGATTTGCAACGCAGCTGATACGTCATTGTTTTTGAATGGTTTACTGATATAAGCGGTCGGGGTGAGTCGCGCGGCATCTTTGAGTGTGCGTTCGTCTTGATTGGCCGTGAGGAACAAAAACGGTTTTCGCCGGTCTTTTAATTTTTCACCAACTCCCAGGCCGCTTAATTCGCCTGATAAAAAGATGTCTACAACAGCAGCATCGAAGTTCCAATCTGTTTCTGCCAAAAACTCTTCTCCGCTGTGGTAGACACCCACCACCCAATACCCGAAGTTGGTGATGACATCACTTAAATGCTGAGCGGCAAAGAACTCATCTTCAATAATAATGACTTTGATTTTACGCATGAAATTCAAATTGATACAATCCGTTGGAAGGATCGCAGACATAGTTAAAACCTCCTACCCGCTTCACGAGTTGAGCAATGAGCACATTTCCGATTCCTTTTCCTTCACCGATTACCCATTGAGCATTGTCGTGGTAATCAAACAAAAAGTGATTGCCGGTTGTAGTAACAGAAATATGCACGATGCGTTTGGGTTGACGGTTATGTTCGATGGTGTTGGCCAGCATTTCATTGAAAATCAACCCGAAGTAAATGATTCGTTCACTTTTTACGCCAACCGATACAAATGATTTTTCCACCGAAAAAGTATCCGAAAACTCGGTATACAATGAGATGATTTCACTGAAATAAACATCCATTTCTACCCGTTCATTGTGTACATCGAGGTACAAATGTTTGTGTAAAGCACTGATGGTATGTATTTTCGCCGACATTTTCGCAAAAGAGCTTCGTTCGGCTTTGTCGGAATCTTTGCTGGAATAATCCACCATTGAGATGATCATCTGCAGGTTGTTCTTGATCCGGTGATTACTTTCCACCAGCAACTCGTGGTATTTTTCATTGGCAACGGTCAATTGCCGGTTTACCTCGTCCATACTTCGTTTGAGTTTCCGCTCGCGAAATAACCAGGTAGCTCCACCGATAAATAGTAGGATCAGGATAAGAAGATAGACAATTAATTGGTTGGTTCTGGCGGCCTGCTTATCAAGCGCAATGGACTTTTCTTCAGATTCCTGCCGCAATTTTTCCGTTTCACGAATCACGCGGTAAGTGGCCATCGTTTGCGATTGAGAGGCATTCAGTTGATTAAAATTGGCTTCACTGGCTTTAAGCAACCATTTAAAGTATCCCAGTGAATCGCCAGAATCGCCGTGCCTTCTGGCTACAATATTGTAAAAATCAATTTGAGCCAGGTACCAGCTTTTTTTATGTAAAAGCTTCGTTAAAATGGTGGTGATGGAATCGGTTTCGCGACGTTGGTTTCCCCAATTGTAAGCATCCAGTAGGTTAATCATTGACCGTGCATAGCTTTGTGTGTCTTTGTACTGCTCAAAAAGATTTGCCGATTCCAATAAAAAGGAAATTCCTTCCTTATGATTGCCATGTCTGAAATCGAGGTAACCCAATTCGTTTTTCAAACTAGCTTCTTCGAGTTTAAAACGATTTTTCTCGGCTAACGTGATGGCTTGATCAAGGTATAAATGCACCGAATCGTACTGATCTTGATGACTTGGGAAATAGAGTTCGTTGTAAACAGCTGCAATTCGCCCTAATTTCCGCACATGTAATTTGGGGTAACGTTCACTTCCTTTGATGGCGAGAAGCACTTCTTTCGCTTCTTCAAAATCGCGGGTAGCACGTAAAATTTCCCCTAGTAATATTCGTGCTTCTATGGTTTGCTCGTCCAATCGGTTCTCTTGCGCCAGATCAATCGCCGTATTCAGTTCCTTGAGACAATTGGCATAGAGCGAAACGTCTTTGTACTTGAGCGCAAGTGAATAATGACGTTCAAACTCCTGTTTTCCAGATGTGTTTTTCTGGGCAACCAGCGAAATGGCTGTGAAAAGAAAAAACAGTATGCAGGAGATTGTTTTGCTCACGGATTGTTTGAAAATGAAATAAAAGTAAAAGAAATTGCCCGATCGCATGTTGGAATGTTGTGAATGACTGTTTTTTGTATTGAGTGCGAAGCGTAAAGCCTCTCATTTTCAAACTAAAAACACCAATTATTCTATGGAAAAGTCTATTTATGCGCCATTTTTAGTAGTTTTCGCTTCTAAATCGAAAGAAATGTTTGCAGAAGTTTTAAATGAATCAAGTGACAATGTAACCGTTGCGTTCAATACCACCGAACTGGAACGAATTTATAAAAGTATTGGTGATCAGTTGCGTCGCGATGGTTATCGTACGGTTGGCGAATACGGAGACACGGTAACTTACGAAAGAGGTACACTC
>JBILJP010000387.1:0-4756 GCA_044377135.1 Fluviicola sp. | reverse complement strand
AGTTTGGTCTTTCCAAGCTGATTGTTCTTGTAATTGGACTCTTTGCCAAACTTATTGGTCTAGGTGATTTGGCGAAACGGGTTCAGAAAATCTTCAAGAAGATCCGTAAACGTGTGGATAAGGTAGTACGCGATTTGTTCAAAAAAGCTAAGAGAGCTGGACGTAAGTTGATGCGGAAGTTGGGGATTGGGAAGAAGAAGAAATCCGGTGGAAAAGAGGAACGCTCTAAAAAGGAGATGGAAGCGGATTTAAAAATGGGAATCAGTGAAGGAACGAAGTACGTAAAATCTGCTGAAGGTAAAGACAAGGAAACAATTGACAAGAAATTAAAGCAGATTGCTGGGAAATACGATTTGAAGAAGTTATCTCTTGTTGTCGATAAAAAAAATGAAGATGGAAAAGAGCAAGTTCATGTTCATGGAGAGGTGAATCCTACAAAAAATAGTGATATATTTAAAGTTGAATTAGATGGTGAGAATGGCGACTCGATTACCCGTCCGCCGGCGGGTAGAGCCTATTTGGTTAAGCAATCATTACCGACTGGTCCGCACTATGTAGCATTTTTTCCTAACGGTAATTTGTACCACCTTGGATATCATGTAAAAACAGAAGAGATATATATTAAACCAACAAGGAAGGATTCAATAAAAGCTGTAGGGGCTGTATCCGTTCCTGCTGAAGGTACTACTGTAAATGATTTTACCGATGATATAGAAAAAAAGGTAAAAAGAAAGATTGATAAATATACTGGTCAAGGCTATAAGATTACTGAAAACGATTGTTTGGTATTTACATTAGAGGTTTTAAATAGTGTGTTTAATTCAGGTGTAACGGTACCAAGAAAGAAAGGAAAAGGAAAAAAGGCAGAACCTGCAGAAAATTACGATACCTGGTATGACGGATTTAAAAAGAAATGATCAATGAACAAATTTATTAACAGCTTGTGTAACAAATATGATGTGCAGATACCTTTTTCTACTGAACCAGAAAAAGGTCAAAATTCGTACTCATTAGATAAATCCGGAAACATTGAAGCATTGTTTTTGAATGATCTAAGCATCCAAAACCTAGATATTCTTTTACCAATTGCAGACAAACTTGAGGTGCTCTCCCTTAATAATTGTTCTATTGAACAAATTAGTTATCCCCATGCTTTTTCTAATTTAAAAAAGCTGTGTTTAGTTGATAACCCGATTGAGCAATCAGCATTGAAGAATCTGATTCAATTACAGAGTTTAATAGAATTGGAATTAAGACTGGTTGATATTTCCGACTCATCTCCTCTGGGTGAATTGACAAATTTAACAAGGTTAGATCTTGGTTTTAATCTTGGTCTATATGATGTTAAAGGATTGAAAAAACTTAAATCTTTAAAACATCTGGATTTACAATTTTCTCGAATTGATAATATTAGTAAGATTGAAGTAAATGAGAATATTCAAACCATGGACTTAAATTCTGGACGAATTACGCAAATCTCGGGTCTCGAAAGTTATCTGAACTTGAGGAGTCTTGACATGAGTGGAAGTGCAATTTCAAAAATGGAAGGATTAGATCATCTAAAGAAACTTATTAGGTTAAGCCTTGCTGTTAATTCGATAGATAAAATAGAAGGATTAAGCAATTTGGCAAATCTTGAAATACTCGATTTGTCTATGAATGAAATCAATAAAATTGAAAATATGGAATCTTTAGTTAACTTGAAAGAACTTAATCTTCGGGATAATAAGATATCCGCAGTTGAAAATCTAGATTCCTTACTGAACTTAGAACACTTGATATTAGATGAAAATAAAATCAGTGGATTTGATTCTAAATTTTTGAATAGTTTGAATTCGCAATGCTATATTTCCCTAGCTGGTAATCCAATGAAGCAATTAGAAGGAAACATTCCTGAAAATGTTACTATTGAATTTGAGACGGATCATACAGCACCGAGATTTTTATAGGCGTACTTTTAACTACATTTTTTGTTATTTGCATTTATAATTTTTGTGAACTTAAAACGAGTTGTATTAATTTGCACATTTCACATGATTACGCAACAAAAATGCACGAATAACTTGTTCCGAGAAGCACGAAACGGAATCCGTCATGTACTGAATTGATTGATTTTTAGGGGGATTTGGGGACGGTTTCATCATGAACATCAAAGATATTGTAGTCTTCTCGAAGCCATTCTCGCACTGGCATCGGGTTCTGTAGCTGGTGTGGCCAAAGCCTTCGAGTTTGGTCTTTCTAAGCTGATTGTTCTGGTAATTGGACTCTTTGCCAAACTTATTGGTCTAGGAGATTTAGCGAAACGGGTTCAGAAAATCTTCAAGAAGATCAGAAAACGTGTGGATAAGGTAGTACGCGATTTGTTCAAAAAAGCTAAGAGAGCAGGACGTAAGTTGATGCGGAAACTTGGATTAGGATCAAAAGAAAAGCCGAAGAATAAAGAGCAGCATGATGAGCAGGTGAAAGCTGGGTTGCAGTATTTGGATCAGCTAAGTAATAAGGAGGATAAAGACAATAACAAGGCTCTTACGGAAGAGGAGGCTAAAAAAGTCGCTTCTAAAACGAAGAAGAAATTCCATGTATTCACTTCTATTACACCACGTAATGAAGGAGGAAAATGGGTGTATGATTGGACTGGAAGTAAAGGAATCAAGAAAACAGATGAGAAAGTTGATGGGGAATTTAAAAGAGGAGATCATGTTTTCAATTTAGGTTTAGGAAAAGCATTAAATCAAATGGGAGAAACTTCGGCTGGCAAAATTCAGTCATTGTCAACGATTCTTAAAAACGGTGCAACAACATTAGATGGTGATGAATTTCACTTGACCGTTACAAAAAAAGGTGAGAAACAAAATGCGGGAGATGAAAATGCAAAAATGTTTGGAGTATTAAACCAAAGAATCATTAAGCGATTCTCAGAAATTGTAGAGGTCAAAGAAGCAGGACATGGAATTAATCCAACTGCTTTGGATAGCTTATTTGAATCGTTGTTTACAAATTCAATAGATACAGATGCCATATCCTATTTAAGCTCAGATAATTTGAAAAAGTATAAGTTAGGAAAAGAGAAGCTATTGAAGGTAAAAGAGAATATACTTGATGAAATCAAAAAAATCGAGAAAGAAGAAGAGAAAAATGCGAATGACGACAAAATTAATGCTGGAAAAGAAGTAATTAGAAATACAATAAGGCAAACTCAGGCACGTCTGGATCAAGATTTTGTGAATAAGGATAAAAGAATATTTGAGTTAAATGCAAGTGATCCAGGTTCAAGGGAATTGAGTGCTTTGAAAGCAAAGAATTTTGATGGAAAACAATTAGCTTTGGATGACGCTAGAGCGCGATTAATGATTATAGAAAACATGAAAATAAGTGATTCCGATGATCGTGAGTTAGTTTTGCTGGAAATACAGGATCTCAAGGAAGCGGTACTAGCCATTTATAACGAATGAATTTGAAAATCATGACAATAAGTCGAAAAGAAAATATCATTACAGAAACTACTAAGGATTATTTGCTAACCCTTTCTCTGACTCAATTGGTTATTTCGGAATTGAATACATTCGAGACAATCAAATCTATAGAGTTGGATGAAATACAGAATCTAAATCTAGTTCAATTAATACCAATTGGGGAGAGTGTTTTGATTTTTGATATCCAAAAATGCAGAATAATCTATGTAAATGAAGCTGGATTCCCTACTCAGATAAAGTTCCCGCGCAAGGTAACAGCCGGAAAATTTATTGTGACACAATCAAATGACAACAAGCTTTTATTGTTCAATCTTTTAATGTACTACGAACTTGATTTGAATACGAAACGATTAAGTGAGATTTCGGGTGTTCATGTAATGAAACATTATGCAAATTTCCGGCATGTAATGAGGGATTTGTTCGCAATTAAATATAATTATCTCTATTACGATGATAAACAACGAAAAGTACTTTATCATTTTCATAATGATCAGAAAGTAATTTATGAGGATAAAGACTTTGAGAAACCTTATTACTTTCATGACGAAAGTAGTATTAGCCGCATTGGAATTTACGATGTAGAACTTCAACAAAAACAAGTTGAATTTCCTGCACCGGAGATAATAGCGTTTGGTGGTTGGTTTGGATGGACAGATGATGGTTTGAGTTCAGAACAAAGTGTTCTTAGAGGGATCATTGAATTTGACAAAATCATTCTTTGTTACCCGAAAATTATTTATGTGATGAGTCTTGAAGGAAAGGTATTGGAAACTATCAATTCCGCTCTTGGAAAACGATTTACTGGGGTCAATCCACTGAAAAAGAATGAAATAATAATAGTTGAGTTTTCGGAGAAAGAGCAACTTACTGAGATAAAAAAAAGGAAAATCTGAAATTATTGATGTTATAAAATTCTTTCAGATAGATTTGAACCAATAAGTTAATACAAATCACCTTGCCGAAGCAAACAATTTTAGCCGAATAACAAACTGTGCGGAGACCATTTGATGCGGCGCAGTTTGTTTACGAGGCTTATTGTTTGGGAGGGAACTAAAGCCCGAAGACAAAAAAGGTGTCAAAATAAAATGCCGCAGAACTCAATCGTGCCACACAACGCATCGAAGATGGGAAGCAAGAAGTCACCGACTATGTTGAAGCACTTCCGAAAAACCTCAAACAATTCGGTAAAGAAGCGGCAGAGGCTATTCGTGAGAAATTCGACGAACTATCCGAAGAAGTAAATGCCAAGGAAGAAGAATTGGTAGATATGTTGGCTGAAGAGT
>JBILJP010000386.1:0-4767 GCA_044377135.1 Fluviicola sp. | reverse complement strand
TCGATTAATTCGGAGGTTTTTCCTGATTTCACAACCGTATTTTTCAACACGCGCGAAAAGTTCCAGGCGAAGAATGCATACATCATCATACATAAAGTGATGAGTCCTGTGATAATGAAAACATATTTATTGGAAGTATTGATGAATAGTGGAATGCTCAATCCGCCCAAAAAAAGAGTTACTAATCCAAATACATTGGAGAATTGTTTGATTCTTGTCTCTATTCGCTCGTTTTCTTCTTCGCTACTGTCAAAGTGTTCCATGTGGGAAGTAATTTCACCTAAGTAGATACTGAGGTAATAGAAATTCAGAATGGGAATCCAGCAGTAAAAAGCCTGAATAAAGGTGGAGGGTGAAATGGTTTGTTTTCCAAAACGCAGATCGCGATAATAACTTACAACAGTTGCCAGCCATGATGACTGCAAAAACGGAATGAAAAGCAAGCAAATAAACAGAATCTGAAATGGAAAAAACACTGCAAGTGACTCATTATGAGGATTTATATCCAGTACGATAGAAACGATGATTGCCAGGTACCAAATGCCGGATAAAAAGATAATTCCGGTGCCGAGTTGCACGCATTTGTGTAACCTGAGCAATGGTTGATCGTGATGGTAATAACGCACTTGAGTTCCTGTCCAACGGTCTATCCAGGGTGTTTTACCGAATACAGATAGCCAGCCAAAAGGAATAATGCGAATAAAAGCTCTTCCAGTGGCTTGGAGCAATGTAATCGGCTTTCCGTTGTTGCCTACTACTTCTGTTCCGGTAATGATTTTTGTGATGGTGACGCCGAACAACCATTCCGATAGCAACGGCAAGATAACCAATAATGAAAGATAGAACAAAATGCCTAAGAGCCAAAAGTAGGATAGATTTGAATCAATGAGGTAAAAATTATAGCCGATAAACCAAATCACCAAACGGTCAATGAAATAATGAAAACCGCGCTGCCAGCGATTAAGGGTCGGGAATTCGGTTGTGTTTTCGTCTGTAACCGTTTGTGTTGGAGAAAGCAATGCGAGTAACACCGCTGACAGCAAAAGTGGAAGTGCCGCTTTGACAAAGATAAATAAAGGAGAAAAATAGGAAGTGTTAATGATACCGGAGAAAGGACTGAAGTAAGCAAAGTAAACAAGGCGAATCAGATCAAACAATCCTTGCCAAAACACCAATAAAGCAATTAATTTCAAGATGGTTACCGAGCGTTTTACCCCGAAATAGCGAATGATTCCAACAATCAGAAATACCCAAGTGAATAGGATCATGCAATAATAAAGTCTACTGAAAAAATTAATGAAACTAGACTCATAATTGCCGAAAACCGCGTAGTGAATGATTTTGGTCAGTACATCCGGAAATTTTTCAAAAGCTAAATAACCTTTAAGATCACCGGAAAAAGGTAGTTCGCCTATTAAATTTACCGCAATCAACAATAAGCTGACTACCAAAATAAGCCACGGTTGGCGTTGACCTATTTTGTAGAGGAAGTTAAGTGGTTTCGCTTTCAATTTCAGTGATTCAATAAACGACGATGGTAATTAATTTGTCCCAAGTGGTAATTCAAATGCCCGCTAAGGTGAATCAGAAAATAATCGGTAGTCATACGATAACCCAACGGTTCCAACGGATAATCTTCGTTCAATTGTTCATCACGAAGTCCTTGAAGAGTGGTAGTTACAACCATTTTTACTTCATCTATAGCACTTAGAAGTTGTTTAATAGAAACGTCTTTTGTACTGAATTCCAATTCGCGTTCGCGCACATAACCCGTATTTCCCAAAATAGTGCCTATAAAATGATTCAGGTTACCGCATAGGTGCAACGCCAGATTTCCGCCCGTATTCTTAATGGTTGAAGGCAACACCCACAAAGCAGCATCGTTGGAATATGCTTCGATTTCATTGTATAACCGCTGAATATCGCGTTCGAAGAGAGTGATGAGGGATTGTTTCATGATTTGTTTGATGTGGAATTTTTAATCGATTCGAACGTTTTTAAAACAACTTGGTTTGTGATTAATTTAATTTCATCGTTTGATAAAAAGCTAGTTAATAGTTTTGTTTTTAAATCAACCGATTTGTTATCTATTGTATACCCAATAATATAATGATAATCAGTGAAGTAAATATACAGTTGAATACTTAAATCAAATGTGTTAATGTTATCTTTTGTAAAACCGATTAATGAATAATGAATTCCAATTCGAGACAAATATTCGATATTTAAACCGTCGATAAAAAGATAATATTTATAATCTTTCAGTTTTTGATCGTCCGATAGCAAAGGATCAATAGCATCAATTATCCTATTTAATTCAGCAACGCAGTCAGAAGAATACTGTTTTTCATTATTAATAATGATCCTAGTTTCTTTATCGATAAATATATCGTCAAATTGCTTGACCTTTTCTAAAAACAAGCTAAGTAGTTTATTTAAAGAATTTCTATAAACTTCAACAATCGCTTCATTACTTTTTTTAATTACAACACTTTCGTGATCTAATTGATTCTTCCACAATGCAATCTCTTTATCCAAATCATCTTCTTCTTCAATGTCTTTTCCGGCAATGGCATCCAGAATCAATTCTTGTGAATGAATGACCAAATCTGCCATAAAACCTAAAAACAAATCCGGATTGGCACCATAACCTTGAATGTCAGCTAAATATTTGTAGTAGAGTTCCCGTTCTTTTTTGCGCAGAATTACAGGAGGAAATCCTAAACTAATGAGCAGTAGATTGGTTAGCAAACGTGCTGTTCTGCCGTTTCCATCATAAAACGGATGAATGCGAACGTATTCCAGGTGAAACTGAAAAGCCAATTCTACCGGATGAATCGCATCTTTGTGTTTGCCTATAATCGCATCAATTTGAGCATTGGTAGTATTCAACAACTGATGAACAGCTTCTGCAACCTCATCGGGGGCTACAAACTCAAATTTTTCGCCTTTGTAATTGATGACATAATTGCGATCTGGTTTCCAATGACCGATGTGTTGTTTTTTTTGCGGATCCGATTCGTACATAATGGCACGATGCATGGCTTTGATTCTGCTTTCGGATAAACGAACTGTTCCTTTCCCTACACGCATGATTTCCAGAACCTCTTTGTCGTGACCGCTCATTTCCAAGACATCTTTCAATGGCTTATTTCCAACGGTCACGTTTTCAATCATCAATTGGCGGGTTTCCATTCGTGTGAGAGAATTCCCCTCCATTTCGTTGGAATAATAATTCCAATCTAACCGAAAACGATAATTGATTTTGTTTTGGATGGTCGTATCAAGAATTCCATGTGCGTCAATAGCTGACTGCAATTCATCAATTTTATCAAGTATGGCCTTGTTCATGAATGGATTCCTGAAATAAAAGTGAATTTAAAGAAAGAAATGATACGTCAATCAATAATTCACATGACGTTCTTTCTTCTCGTCGTAAATATCAGCAACAGTTACCAAAATGCCCGTTTCTTCTACGCCGCCAAAATCTGGGTTGACAGCCGTTCCAAAGGTTTTCATGGTAGGCGAGAGGTTCATGTAGATATTGACCAGCGGCGGCACATTTTCTCCGCGGGCACGCACGTAACTATTGAGTACTTTGAAACCGTCTTTGAAATCTAACCCGCGCAATTGTTCCTCTACCATAGCTGTATCGTAATCCGGAATCAACGGATGAAAAGGTTTCATCAACTGTTCATTGTCGGGGAAATAATGGTGCATGAAATGCAATAAGAAATCGCGGCTTTCGCGGTTGTACGACGGATACATCGTTACTTTTCCGAAGAAATACTGAATGTCGGTATACGTTCTGGCCAATGCGCCCAAACCGTCCCAGATATTATCCAAGGCATACAATCCTTTGCGCGGATTATTGCTTGGTTGGTAATTCGGTTGCACCCAGCTTCTACCCAATTCGCAGGTTACCGGAAGGTATTCGTTGACGAAACGCTCGGTAAAATCGAAATAATGACTTGTTGACAGGTGAATTTCACCCGAATCATCAATGGCATTTTTGCAAAGAATGAAGCGGTAACCGCCAATGATTTCTTCGTCTTCCGGCGACCACACGATCAATTGCTCGTAGCAAATTTCGTCGGTATCAAATTCATCAAGGTCCAAGGCCAATCCTGTTCCTCCACCGGCTTCGCGAAACGTTATTTCACGTAAACGTCCGATTTCACGGATGACATTAGGAGCATTGTGACCGTTTATAATATAGATTTCATTATCGCCTTTTCGGGTGGTACGTATGCGTCCGTTAGCGTGCAACTCAGCTTTGATGAGTGCTTTGTCAACCGGAGGTATGATTGTTTCTTGGTGCATGTTATTTGTTTCCTAGCTTGTATACTTCCTGCCGAAACCATTCGGCCCATTCGGTGTCACTTTTATGTTTGTCTAAGGTGGTTGCATCAATCGGTTTGCCGACCGTTACTTTCACGTGCTGCCCTTTCTGACGAAACAATTCATCTGCAAGATACAACATTTCTATGTTTGCTTTGATGCCTAAAAATGAGCGAAAATTGGAAAGCCTGTAAAAGAAGTTTGATAAACGTCCGTCAATGTGAATGGGAATCACCACTTGATTGTTGACACGTGATTGGCGTACGAATGTTTTTTTCCATTCCAAATCGCGAACGAGCCCCTTTTTTTTACGACTCACCAAACCTGCCGGGAAAATACAAACGCATTGATCTGAAGCAAAGAGTTGGTTGACTTGCGCCAAACTTCGGGCACTGGTTTTTCCGTGTTTGTTAATTCCAACAAAAA
>JBILJP010000385.1:0-4775 GCA_044377135.1 Fluviicola sp. | reverse complement strand
GAAACACTTATAGGTTTACTAATACTAGGATTGAGCATTGCTCTTATTTCAGTCGATCGCAAAACAACCTATCTCAATAGTTGAAAGCTCAACCTAATCTGGCTGATTAAGCAAAATGATCGGTTTTCACCAACAAAAATTATCCGTTACTAACCGTTAGAAACACTTATAGGTTTACTAATACTAGGATTGAGCATTGCTCTTATTTCAGTCGATCGCAAAACAACCTATCTCAATAGTTGAAAGCTCAACCTAATCTGGCTGATTAAGCAAAATGATCGGTTTTCACCAACAAAAATTATCCGTTACTAACCGTTAGAAACACTTAAAGTCTTACCAATAAAGAGATCCTTAGGTTTCAAGCACCAAAAAAAGGGCTTAACGCCCTCTCTTTACATTTTATTAGGTACGGCAATTCCGAGGCAGAGCATCGAACTGTGAATCACCTTGGCTACGTTTTTACTCAAAGTCAAACGCATTGCTTTCTTCTCAGCATCGCTTTCCTGATTGATGTTTACGTTTTGGTAAAACTGATTAAAGAGTTTGACCAACTCGTAGGTGTAATTTGCCACCAATGACGGTGCATAATGGATCGCTGCGTCTTCTATTGCTTTCGGGTAATCGGCTAATTGTTTGATAATGTCTTTTTCCACATCTTCCAAAGCCACATTACCGTAATGGCCAATTTCACCGGCTTTCGCTACCAATGATTGAATACGAGCGTGTGCATATTGAATGAACGGTCCTGTGTGCCCATTCAATTCAATCGATTCGTTCGGATCAAATACCAGTTTTTTCTTCGGATCAACCTTCAAAAGGTAATATTTCAAGCCACCTAAACCGATGGTGGTGTATAATTCTTTCTTGTCTTCTTCCGACATTCCATCCAAGTGACCGCGTTCTGCTGTCATTTCTTCGGCTGCAAAAATGATTTCATCCATCAAATCATCGGCATCAACTACAGTACCTTCGCGCGATTTCATACGTCCCATTCCTTTTGGCAATTCCACCATTCCATACGAAAGATGGTAGCACGAATTGGCCCAGCTATAACCGAGTTTTTTCAGGATGTGGAATAACACCGTAAAATGGTATTCCTGTTCATTTCCAACGGTATAGATAATTCCCGTCAGATTCGGATAATCATTAAAACGATCAACCGCTGTTCCAACATCCTGGGTCATGTAAACCGAAGTGCCGTCAGAACGCAACAATAATTTATGATCCAACCCTTCTGCAGTGAGGTCAATCCAAACTGATGAATCTTCTTTTTGGTAAAATACGCCTTTCGTCAAACCTTCAGCTACAAGGTCTTTCCCCAAAATAAAGGTTTCAGATTCGTAGTATAAACGATCAAAATCAACCCCCATTTTTGCGTAGGTCGTGTTGAATCCGTCGTACACCCAATTGTTCATGGTTGTCCACAACAAATAGATTTCCGGATCACGACCTTCCCAACGCACCAGCATATCTTTTGCTTCACGCAGAATGGTGGTTTCGTTTTTGGCCAGTTCTTTTATTTTATCCTGAATGGCAGCAGTTGCTTTCTCGTCTTTCCCGACCAAAGCGGCATTAAATTCATTGTATTTATCAACCGTTGCCGTTGAAAACCCTTCGAAATCGCCCTTTTTCCATTGTTCCATAATGGCTTTGGCTTCTTCATTGAATCGTTTGTCAAATTCAACATAGTACTTTCCAACAAGCTTATCGCCCTTCATTCCTGTATTGGCAGGTGTTTCGCGCTCTCCTTTTTCATTGAGCGGTGAAAAGCGTTGCCAGGCGAGCATGCTTTTGCAGATGTGAATTCCACGATCGTTGATGATTTGCGTTTTGATCACTTCATGACCGTAAGCTTTCAGAATTTCAGCAACAGAATATCCAAGGAAGTTATTACGCAAATGCCCCAGGTGCAACGGTTTATTGGTGTTTGGCGAAGAATACTCCACCATTAACGCCGGTTTTGAATTGGGAGCCTGCATACCGAATTGCGCATCTTGATTGATGGTATTCAATAAGGTTAACCAATAAATCTCAGGATACACCATGTTTAAAAATCCGCCGACGATACTGAAATCGGTGATGATCTTCAATTCATCACGCAAGAGTGTTCCGATGGCAGTACCAATTTCCTGTGGAGATTTACCTGCCAATTTTAGAAATGGAAATAACACTAACGTAGTGTCTCCGGCAAATTCTTTCTTTGTTTTTTGGAATTGAATGAGCGACGGCTCTATTTCTTTTCCGAAAATGTGAGAAGCATTGTTGAGAATAGCTTCCTGTATAATATGTTCCATAATTAGTTGTGTGTTAATGTGTCTACCACAGCTGTAATGAGCGAAAGCGCTGTTTCGGCCATGGTGTTGACTTTGTTGTCGAGGCATGGGTTTACCTCTACAAATTCGATGCAAACCGTCTTCGGGTTAGCGGCCAGCGAAACCAATAGCTCGCGCGCTTCTTCGGGCGTAATGCCGTTGCCTACGGGAGTTCCTGTTCCGAAAGATGTCAGTTCAGGATCCATCGCATCCACATCAAACGAAATGTAAATAGCATCGCAATTATTCAGTTGTTCGTTGATGGCAGTAACAATAGCAGGTACGCCCTGACGCCTCAGTAATTCTACCGAGTGGTTCACAATTTGCCTTCGTTCGATCAACGCTTCTTCTTCAGCTTCCGTATCGCGAACTGCCACAAAAACCAAGTCATTCGCATTGATTTTCGGAGTCATTCCACCTGCATTCTTGAGTGCATTCCAAACAGAAACAGTGTGCTCATCGGGAATGTTGTGTCCGGCTTCTTTGTTATCGTCGGCTAAAGCAATGGAAAGCGGCATTCCGTGCATATTACCGGATGGCGTTGTATACGGTGAATGCAAATCTCCATGTGCATCAATCCAAATCACCCCTAAACGTTTGTTGGGAAGCGCTTGTTTGATTCCGGCAATTGTTCCTGCCGCAGAACCATGATCGGCCGCAAGTACCAACGGAAATTTACCTTGATTTAACAGCTCGGTTGTTTTGGCTGAAATTGCATGAAACACTTCTGCATAACCATCAATGCGTTTGGCAAACGGAGTTGTAATCGCTGCATCCAAATAATGATTGAAATCGGGTAACGGGTGCCACGGAACAGTTCCAAACAACGGGTTGTTTTGATTACGAGCAGCGGCCATAATAGCACCCGGACCCAATGAAGCTCCACGGGTTCCTGCTGTTAGTTCTGAAGTATTGACTATGATTTCAATTGTTTGAGCCATAAATTGCTGTTAGCGACACAAAAATAGCCTTTCGGAGCTGATCCCGCAAATTCAAAAGACATTCGTTGGTACAATGATGACAACAAATTGAAACAATCATTCTCTGAATTAACATACTATTTCATCAAAATCGATAGTTTTGTAGCCATTCAACAACTAAACAGCTTATCAAAATGCCTTACAAAAGTTTCCTAATCATCGTTATGTTCTGTATTTCAGGAATTGCCTTTTCACAAACCGAATACTACACCATCCAGCTAAAAAACGGCAACACTGTAAAAGGAACACTTGTTGAAAAGATTCCCGGCGAAACGATTGTTATTCGCACGGCCGAAAATGAGGAACTAAAACTGGCTTACGCCGATATTCAGAAAATAACGAATAACGAAGCGCTTGAAAATGCGTCAACCATTAAAACAGATAGCATCAAACCTTATCCTTATAAAAGACGTGGGTTTATCAATCATTTGGAAGCTAGTTTTATACTTGGCGTGGGAACGGTGAGCAATGTGGGGCAAAAAAATACCGATCGCGGTTTCGGTATTCGTTTGGTAAACGGCTATCAGTTCAGTGAAACAATGGCGCTTGGCTTGGGAATTGGTTTGGAAAGATACACGAATGAAGTACTGGTTCCGGTCACATTTGATGCAAGAGCCACACTTCTGAAAGGAAAAACCAGCCCAACGATCAATATCAATGTGGGATACGCACCTAATATAAAAGGTTTTGAAGAAGGTGGAGGCATAGTGGTAAATCCATCTTTAGGAGTCAAAACGTATGTTTCACGAAAAACAGCGTTCTTTTTCAATGTGGGTTTCAAATTTCAGCAAGACAAATACACTTATTACGATAACAATCTTTTTAAAAAGCAATCGGTCGAGGTTTGGTTCAAATTTGTAAACTTTTCGGCAGGATTAGCTTTTTAGCGAATTCTAGTCTCCGCCAAAAAACGCGTACATTAGGATATTTGCCCCCATTTGAAGCGCTTGCTTGCGTTTTTCTTCGGGGTCGTTGTGCACTTCTTTGTCCTCCCAGCCATCGCTAAGATCGGTTTCATAAGTGTATAAGCATACCAAACGTCCTTCTACAATTATTCCGAATGCCTGCGGACGTTTACCATCGTGTTCATGGATTTTCGGCAAGCCGTTGAAGTCGTATTTCTGATGAAAAATCGGGTGATTGAAGGGTAATTCTACCAAATCATTACCCGGGAATACTTTTTTGAGTTCGGTGCGGATAAACTGATCCATTCCGTAATTGTCGTCGATGTGCAAAAAACCACCTCCCATGAGATAGGTGCGCAAATTTTCGGCTTCCGATAACGAAAACACCACGTTTCCATGTCCTGTCATGTGCACCATCGGGTAAGCAAACAACTCCGGACTTCCGGCCTCTACATACGGAACTTCTTTCGAGATAGAGGTTCCTAAGTTTGAATTGCAAAACTGAATCAGGTTGGGCAACGCCGTTGGATTGGCGTAATAGTCGCCCCCACCGTTGTATTTCAATACTGCCAATTGAT
>JBILJP010000065.1:0-17253 GCA_044377135.1 Fluviicola sp. | reverse complement strand
GATACCGTTCAGTTTGAAGTGAATATCGGTGACTTTCAAGGAGGAATTGTACAACCTCCATCCAGTATTTGTCCGGGGCAATCATACCAATTTGAAGCTTATGGCGGAAGCACTTATTCGTGGTCTCCGACGCAATATCTGAATAACCCGAATATATTTAACCCTACGGCAACAATTACTCAAAACACCCAATTTACCTGTATTATCAGCGATAGTTGTGGTGTAGATACGGTGCAAGTATGGCTCAATGTTTTTGGCGGGGCGGTTCAGATTTCAAACGATACCACTATTTGTATTGGTAATTCTGTGCCACTTGCGGTGCAGGGTGTGACAACAGTTTTGTGGTCGCCTCCTACGTTTTTGGATAATCCGAATAGCACCACTCCGATATCCACTCCAACGAATACAATAACCTACACAGCTACCGGCACTACGGTTGATGGTTGCCAGCTCAACGAACAAGTTGTTGTGACAGTAGTTTCGGATTTCCCGATTCCTGTGATACCAGATACCTTAACCTATTGTCAAGGATTATCAGGTGAAATAACGGTAAGTGGTGCCGATACCTACGAATGGTCGCCACCGGTGAATATTACCCCGATTTCAGGGGCAACAGTTACTATTTCTTCACCTATAGAGCGTTATTATTATTGTGTGTTTGGTAATGCTTGCGGCACCGAACTCGATAGTGTTTATGTGAATATTGTGAGCGCTACGGTAAATGCCGGAAATGATACAATCGTTTGTCCTGGACAACCTGCATTTATGTACGCAACCGGTGGTGTTTCTTATGTTTGGAGTCCGGTGGTTGATCCTGTTACAGCCAACTTCTCAGAGGTTTCTGTCATTGCTCCGGTTTCTGGTTTTTATACCGCTTATGGAACAGATCTGAATGGCTGTGTTGATTCTGCGAAAGTGTTTATTGATTTATTCCCAACGCCATTTATACAAACTGTTCCGGATGTGTATGCCTTTATGGGCGAATCGATCCAACTTTCGGCAACAAGTACTACTCCCGGCCCTTATGTTTGGTCGCCTTCAGAATACCTGAGTTGTGTGGTTTGTACCTCGCCGATCGCGCAACCAGATCAGAACTTTGTGTATACGGTAACTTACACAGACGATAACGGTTGTGCTGCTTCAGATGATGTAAAGATCATTTACGATCCGATTATCTACGTTCCAAACGCCTTTACACCGGGTGATAACGGATTGAATTCAGAATTTTTTGCTGTGGGTGGAAACATCAAAGCATTTACCATTGATATCTTCGATCGTTGGGGAGAATTGATTTATACGGGCGATGCACTCGATAAAGCGTGGGACGGAACTTATAAAGGTAAGCCCTGTCAAGATGGCGTTTATACCTGGAAGATTAAGTACTACGATTTCCTGGACAAAGAGTACCATTTGGTTGGTCACGTTTCCTTGCTGAGATAACGTTACATTTGTCTATGCCTTTATTTCGACCCGTAACAATCTTCTTCGTCATCATAACCGTTTTGTTTAGTTCGTGTACAATTACCCATCGCAGGTATCGTTCCGGATTTCATTTGGAGTGGAAGCATCGTTTTAAACCACAAGAATCGGTTCAGAAAAGTGACGTACGCGATAATAGTGCTATTGTTGAATCGGTGAGCCCAGATAGTGTTGTGAATGAAATTGCTTCGATTCGACCGACAGAATTTGAGTTAGAGAAATCGGTGACAATGCATCAGGAAAACGTTTCGAAACGTCAAATGGGGGATTATTCTTTTCCTCAACGAAAAATGGAATCACCTGGCCTGAGCAGAAAAGGCGATGAAGTGAATCGGGCCACGAAAACGAACGCAACTATCAAAAAAGATAGTCAAAAGAAGAGTGAACGGAATGGAGGAATGGCGCTGCTTGGAGTCTTATTTAGTCTGGCAGTATTGATTATTCCACCTATCTTATTTTCCGTTGCAGCTTACTGGATCGATCTTTCCGGGGTAGGACTTGCGTTTGTCTGGATTATCTGGGCTGCGGGAATTGTTGGGGCATTGCTCTTATTTTCGGGACTTTGGCCGGTGATCCTTTCTTGTTTGATCTGGAATATCATCTTCACCGTTACCACACTGATCATTCTTCTCGTCAACTCCTGATTTTGTGAATCATACAGTTACCAGGAGTTCACATTTCATTACACCATCACGGTCAATTTCAGTCAATGTAATCGGTTGAAGGGTGTTTACCAATGAAGCATCAAAAGGCACTTTTACTTTAATGTAGTTTTCGGTGAAACCCAGCATCATGCCGTTTTCTTCTTCTGCTTCAAACAAAACAGTTCGGTTGGTACCGATATTTTGCTCGTAAAAAGCACGTTTCTTTTTCTCTGAAAGGATGTGCAACTGTTGACTGCGTTGTTTGCGCACGGATTGTGGAACGGGATCGCCTAATTTGATAGCCGTGGTATTGGCGCGTTCTGAATAGGTAAAAACGTGTAAGTAAGAAATTTCAATGTCTTTTAGAAAGTCCATTGTTTCCAGAAACTCTTCGTCTGTTTCCCCCGGGAAACCAACAATGACATCCACACCGATGCAGCAATCCGGGCGAAGAGCTTTAATGGCCTTAACGCGTTCGGCATACAATTCACGTAAGTACTTTCTGCGCATTGCTTTTAGCAGTCGATTACTTCCAGATTGCAATGGAATATGAAAGTGAGGCACAAAGCGTTCTGCTTCGGAGAGCGTAAACGAAATGATTTCGTCGGTCAATAAATTCGGCTCGATGGAAGAAATCCGGAAACGATCAATGCCATTAACAGCATCCAAACCTTTCACCAATTGAAAGAAATTCTCGTCACCACCTTGACCAAAATCACCAATGTTTACACCGGTTAATACTACTTCTTTTACGGCAGTTTGCGCAATTTTTTCTGCTTCCAATAACGTTTCTGCTACCGAAGCATTTCTACTCTTGCCACGAGCTAGCGGAATGGTACAAAAAGTACAGAAGTAATCACAACCGTCTTGCACTTTCAAAAACGAACGGGTTCTGTCGCCCATCGAATGCGAAGGAATAAAGGAGTTGGTTTGTTTGATGTGATCGTATTTCACGGTAGCTGTAGAGGCCAAGGCATCGCGTTCTTCCAGGTGTTCTACGATATTAAATTTTTCATTGGCTCCCAAAACCAGAGAAACTCCCGGTATTTCTGCAATTTCTTCGGGTTTCAATTGTGCATAACAACCAATCACGGCAACATACACCTCAGGATTGATCTTGGTGGCTCGACGAACCAATTGGCGGCATTTTTTATCCGCATTTTCGGTCACCGAGCAGGTGTTGATCACCAGAATATCCGGCGTTTCTTCAAAATCAACTTTCGCGAAACCAGCATTTTCAAAAAGGCGCGAAATAGTAGATGTCTCAGAGAAATTTAATTTACATCCGAGGGTATAAAACGCTACTTTTTTGTATTGCTGCATGAGAATCTTGATCGAGAATTGCATCCGTCTTTTAACAGACAGGGCACAAAGATAGAGCTTATTTTGGAAATAAATAATGCTTTTAACTGATTCAGGATCATCCTTACGCGTGCTTTTTCAATGGTTTCAGCCTTCTTTCTGCTATATTTGTAATCAAGCGATTATTCTATGAAACACACCCTCACGGTACAGTACGAAATCATCGAACATTGGTCTGAATTGAACGCACAGGAACAACTCCTGGTTCAAAAGGCGCAAGAAGCATCATTAAAAGCCTACGCTCCCTACAGTAATTTTTTGGTAGGAGCGAGTGTATTGTTGGCTAACGGAGAAATTGTCACCGGAAACAACCAAGAGAACATTGCGTATCCTTCAGGCTTATGTGCCGAACGTGTGGCCTTGTTTTATGTTGGAGCCAATTATCCCGATCAGGCCGTTCAAACCCTGGTGGTAGTTGCAAAAGGCACGTTGGTGAAACCCGAAGATTGTATTTCGCCTTGCGGTTCGTGCAGACAAGTCATTGCAGAAAGTGAATTTCGTCAGAAAACCCCAATTCGGATGATTTTGGTGGCACAAAACGGGCGAACATTTGTATTTGATAAAGCATCCGATTTGTTGGTGTTTCCTTTTGGAATGGATTGATAGAATATGAACGAGCAAAGAGTAAACGATTGGCTGGCTTCCAGAAAGCAACTCCGGGAAGACCGGACAGCTGATTCGTTGTTTCAAGCGTTGCGTTCCGGTAATAGAACTGCCTTGAGTTCATCCATTACCTTGCTGGAAAGTTCATTGGAAAAAGACCGTGAAATGGCAGCAGCGATTATTAGATTGTGTTTGCCGTTTTCCGGAAATTCCATACGTATTGGTATTACCGGAGTACCCGGAGTAGGAAAAAGTTCGTTTATCGAGCGCTTTGGGATGGAGCTGATCAAAGAAGGCAAACGTCTTGCTGTATTGGCCATCGACCCTACAAGCGAGCGTACTGGTGGAAGTATTTTGGGTGATAAAACACGCATGCAGCAACTTTCACAGGAAGAAAATGCCTTTATCAGACCTTCCGCTGCCGGAAACACACTTGGTGGTGTAGCGCGCAAAACACGAGAAACCATTATTCTGTGCGAAGCGGCCGGTTATGATACAGTATTGGTAGAAACGGTAGGAGTGGGGCAATCGGAAACGATGGTGCATTCGATGGTTGATTTTTTCTTGCTTTTGTTATTGGCTGGAGCCGGCGACGAATTGCAGGGAATCAAACGAGGAATCATGGAAATGGCCGATGGTTTGGCTGTGACGAAAGCCGATGGCGAAAATGACAAACGTGCGCAACTGGCACAACGCGAATTAAAAAATGCGATTCATCTTTTTCCGCCAACTGCTTCTGGTTGGATTCCGGAGGTGCATACCTGTAGTTCTGTAACAGGCGATCGTATAGCTGATGTACGGAATATGATTCTCCGTTTTGAAGAACATGCCAAAATCAAAGGAGCATTTCAGCAAAACCGTAAAGATCAGGATCGTAACTGGATGCACGAAACCTTGCGCTCGTTATTGTTGGAAGGTTTGTACCTTGATCCGGTCATTCACCAAAAAACACTGGAGATGGAAGAAGCGGTGAGGTACGGAAGTATCTCTGCCTTCGAAGCTGCAGAATTTATCTATGCTTTGTATAAAAAGTCGAAATGAGGCATTATTTTTGTTGCTGATCAGCGTTCAAAAAAACAACAGAAATGCTTTACCGCTTAATGCTTGCCACCTTGTTATTGGCTTTTTCTGCCAATGCACAATTAAATCGATTTCAAAAAGTTGAATGGATTGTTACACCTTTCAAAGGACTAAACACCACTTTTTTGGTAGATTTTAAACTCACCACGAATAAAGGAAAAACTGTATTTGTTGAGCATACAACAGATGTCTTTAGATGGGATGCGTTTAAATTCAAAAGTAACAGCCCGATCGGATTCAATTACGGTGTGGGCTTCTATTACAACATGAACGATTTTCAGGGGGTAGATAGTATTCGGGTTGAAGCCACGTGTGAATCGAATAGTGCGTTGAATTCGGTGTTTTACATTCCTGTAAAGTATTGTGTAGCGCTTGATTTGTCTGCCCGAAACATGGTGTTTGATGAATATTTACCACTCGATTGGATCATGGTCATGAATACAGGTGAGCGTTTTCCATACGACAAGAACTGGGTAAATTTGACCGGACTTGTGAATGAATCGGATCCACGATTTAGCCTTACCAATGAACATATAAAGACCAATACCAAAGAACCGTTTCGTGAGGGAGTTATTCGATTCAGACATCCCAATTTGAGACGGCCGGTTTTTGAACGGAATATGTCAATAAGCGTATCGAATCAATTGAACCTTGATTTTTCAGGTCAATCCGGTAGGTCAGGACGAAAAGGACAAAACGGTACACAGCCAAGTCAGTCGGGAGCTTACGGTGAGCAAGGTGAAGACGGCAGGTCTGCTGATAAATTAGTTACGGTGTTTGTTCGACCTTCTTCTGCGGATTCTATATCGCTGTTGGAAATAATTGCTGTTTCGGAAACCAGACGAAAGATAACCTATATCAGCGCAATTAACCCGAAAATCAACATAGATATTTCCGGTGGCAAAGGTGGTTCCGGTGGTGATGGAGGCAATGGGGCTAATGCGCAACAAACCGATAAATCATATGATCGCTTAAGCGGCGGATCAGGAGGTGTTGGAGGTTATGGTGGAAACGGTGGCGATGGTGGAATGGTGTTCATTTTGGTCGATTCAAGTTTAACGCTTTTGGAACACAATTTTAGCGTGAATGTAGCTGGTGGAGAAGGTGGCTCAGCCGGAAGTGCCGGAACAGGCGGGGTGAATGATCGTGGCAACGATGGTATTTTAGCGCGTGCACTTATTCGAAATGAACGTGTTTCCGGAACTGTAGGTCTTCCGGGTAGAAGCGGTAATTCAGGTGTGTCAAACGTTCGTTTCTTGAATAAAGAGGATCTTGAGAATAAGTTGAAAGAAGCCGGCTTAAAGTAAAACACTTACCTTTGCCTTATGGAAGAAATCACGTTTACCATTGAAGGGCCATATATTGAATTACTGGCTCTATTGAAAGCAACAAGCATCGCGCAAACGGGTGGTCATGCCAAGTTTATTGTGGAAGACGGAGATGTTGTGCGCAATGGTGAAGTAGAAGAACGCAAGCGCGCGAAACTCGTTCCGGGTGATATCCTGGAAATAGGCGGAGAAATCCGGATTTTTCTAAAGTGATTTAAAACAATTCCTGAAACTCTTTCTTCAAATACTCAATGGTAATCTCAGTAGGAAGAGTGCCCACTTCTGCTACAATCTCAAATATTTTGGCAGCCAAATCGGTTCCCGTAGAAGTAGCTTGCATTTGATTCCCGGCAATATTGATAATCTTGATCGTTTCTTCTTTCGAGTTACGAAGCATTTCCCAAGCTTGTGGAGAAATAAACAATTGTTGCGAAACATTGTGATCGTATTCTTCGCGAATAGCCTGTAATAGATCACTTTGCATACGTTTAGCAGGATGCGCCGGATTGTGAATACGCATTACCAAACTTCCCGGATGAATGCGTTCCATTAACAAGACTGCACGTTGGTAAGCATCAACCCGCGATGGCAAGAAAAATTCCTGGCGGGAACGTTTTAATTCAATTTGTAAGTGTCGTACTTCCTTTTCGGATTGTTTACTTAGAAAAAAGTAAGCGGTGTATAAAACTCCCGCAGCAGGAATCACAACCAAGGCAATGCTTAAAATAAGTTCGGTAACGGACATAATTGAATTTTTGGTAAATATAGTTTTACATTCCGAATCGGTAGGTAGATAATGCGGTGTTAAAAAAAAGTAACACTACACAAAACGTTCATCAACTTCCATGACGTTTCCACAGTTTTTACAGGTGCGCATTTCTTCTGAGCTATAGAATTCCCGAAAGCGTGAAAGGAAATCTTGTTCGATATTTTCTAACGGAAAACGGTAATGCTTCAACTCAGTATTGCATTTCTCGCAAAACCAAAACAGACCATCACTCAAATCGGTTCCCTTTCGCACACGTTCGATAACAAGACCAACGGTGTTTTCTCCCCGGATAGGTGAATGTGGCACATTAGCCGGCAATAAGAACAGATCGCCTTGTTTGATTTGGATATCCTTTGCTTTTCCTTCGTGCTGAATACGTACAGTGATATCTCCTTCCAGCTGATAGAATAACTCTTCACTTTCGTTGTAGTGATAATCTTTACGTGCGTTTGGTCCGCCCACAATCATCACAATAAAATCACCGGCTTCTTTGTACAGGTTTTTGTTTCCGATCGGTGGTTTTAATAAATCACGGTTTTCGTCGATCCATTGCTGTAAATTAAAAGGAGCCATCATACGTATTCAATTTGTTATCAAAAATAGCGGTTCATTTTGCCAAATGCAATCAAATAATGTAGAAAGGGTAATAAAAAACAAACCCCGCTGATCAGAGACCAACGGGGTTTTTTATGTTTTCTATGGGTGATTATTGAATCACGACACGGAATACTTTTTCAGCTTGATCGTTGGAAAGTTTGATGAAATAAACACCAGTTTTCATGTTGTTCAAGTTGATTTCAGTTGTTTGACCAGCTTTCACACCGTTACTTACTTCTTTAATCAATCGACCGTTAGCGTCAGTTACTACGTAATCAAATGACTGCGTTGCATCAGAAGCAATAAATACGGTTCCTTCAGAAGGGTTCGGGAATAAAGACACTCCGTAGAACAATTCGTCAGCTACTTCCAGGTAGTTACAAGTAGAAAGTACGTTAACAACTACGTTTGCAGTGTCATCCGGACACACACCGTTTCCGGCAATGTAGTCGTAGTTGAATTGACCAGCAATGTTAGAAGTAACGATAGCAGAAGAAGCAATCGCGTTGTTACTTGGATCATACCATGTACCGTTAAAATCTGCCGTACCAGTTAAACCGGATAACAAATCGATCGGTTCGTTACGACAAGCTGTGATAGAACCGTCGTCACCTGCATCAGATGGAGGGAACACGTGTACTTGTGTAATGATAGAATCGAAAGCACAACCGTCAGTTACACGGTATTGGAAGTCGAACACTTGGTAAGCCAAACCAACCGAAGTGAAATCAGAACCAGTGATGCTTGCGTTTACAGAAGCGATGTCAGAAGACCAAACACCACCTGCATTGTTACCAGCAACGGTAGTAAACAAGTCGATGTCAGAACCTGTACAGATATCAGTAACAGGATTAGCAGTACCAGCTTCCAAAACAACTGGAGTGATAGTGATGCTGTAGTTACCAGTTGTTGCATTGAAACCATCTTGCATCAAGTAGTAAGTATTGCCCGGAGTTAATCCACAGATTGTGAAATTAGGAGCAAGACTAGGACCATCGATTTCGTTGTCATTTGCAGCTACTAAAGCGAAAGTTGCAAAGTCAGCACAGTCAGTTACTTCATACACGGCAATTTGACCGTTGTAGTTGATAGCGTTACCGTTAACACGAACTTGACCAGAAGCAGGAGCTTGGAAAGTAAACCAAGTTGTACCGTTCAAAGTAGAGTTAGTCCAACCTGTAGTTACCTGAGCACCGTCAGCTGGCGGAGCGATAGGCGCTTCGTTCAAAGAAATAGTAGCACCGTTGTTGTTGAAGGTATAAAGAGTTCCGTCAACAGCTAAGTTTTCAGCACCACAAACTGTGTCATTCGACAATGGCATCACCAATGTGATTGGTCCTGCGTAAGAAGAAGTGTCATTTGTACCTGCACAAGCGGCTTGTACATATACTTCATAAACACCACCTGCCAACAAGTTTGTATTGAATACCGTATCAGCGAAATTGATACCGTTAGCTACAACTTCAGTTCCGTCGTAAGCTCCACCGTTTCCTGCCATTACATAGCTAATGTTGAAGCTAGTTGCAGGGTAAGTAGCGCTACTTGCAGTCCAGTTCCAAGCTACTTCAAGTGAATCTACATCAGTAGCACCTGTAAGAGCAGAAGGAATAGAACAGTAAGGCAAAGTAGTGAAGTTGAAGAACAATCCAGGGCTTGTAAGGTTGTCAGCAGCACACTCAGAGTAGATGTATACATCATACTCAGTCAATTGCGTCAACGTACCACCAAATCCGGCATCAGAAGAAGATAAATTTTGCGTAGTACCACTTGTAAGCGGATCAAAACCAGCAGGACCGTAAATCAATGTCCAGTTCGTTTCACCATACAAACCAGCATTCCAGTCAAGGATTGCATCATCAGCAAAGATCAATGAAGTCAAACCAGTAGGGTTAGGACACAATTCATTGTACAAGTGAACACATTGGTTAGCTGCAAGGTAAGTAGCATTGTTTGTACTTACTGTAACAGTACCACCAGCAGTAACAGCAGCAATTTCAGCATCAGCACCATTGTCCCAAGTTGGGTTACCGAACATAACGTCTTGGTAAACATAGTAAACATCACCACTTTCTTCCACGATCAACTCGAAAGTTGTACCGTCTGTAGCAGCCGGGAAAGTATAGTGAGGAACGTCTTTCCACATAACGATCAACTGACGGTTTGGAGCAACTCCAACACTTTCCCAGAATACGCCACCACCAGGATTAGCAGTATTCATATCTTGAACAAACGGGAAGAATCCATTACCGAATGCAGTGTATCCAACGTTTCCGTTAAGTGTATTGAAAAGAACTCCACCGTTGTTACCTACTGTGATTGTGTTTACGGTAGTACCGTTTACACTCCAAGGCCAAGGTAAAGTAACACCAGCTTCAGAATCATCTGTCAATGAAAGGTTTGTACCTGAAGTACTGATATCAACAAAAGCAGGACCACATTGGTTGTCATAAGTATAGAAACCTGGGTCAGTAACAAATGTGAACGGACCAGCAGTGTCCGGTTGAGGACCACAAGTTGCGAATACATAGAAATCGTACTGAGTATCAGCAGTCAAAACACCTGTCAATTGCAACGGATTGGTAGTTGTAGGAACAGCTATTCCACCTGTAGCAGGATCAAAACCAGCCGGACCGTAAATTACTGTCCAAGAAGTTTCGTTACCAGTTGTTGTCCAACCTAAATCACCGTTGTAATACGTTACGTTTGTTGCAGTCAATGCACTTGGTGCAGCCGGCTCAGTAATTACTAAAGTAATAGGAGCACTTGTTAAAGCACCGTCGTGAATAATCACTGTATGTGTACCTGCAGTTAAGTTTGTCGGGATAGGACCGGCAACACCGCCATCCACGGCATAAGTAAAGGTACCAGAACCGCATTGAATAGTTCCCAATGTAAATGAACCGTTGTTTCCACCGTTACAAGTAACGTTAACAGGATTCAACGATGCTAGTACTGTTGTAATATTAACGGTAACAGGAATACGTGTTGCGCTACCGCATCCACCTACTGTTGTACCAGCATAGAATAAATAGGCACCTCCAACAGTTGTATTTGGTAATACAGTTGTTCCAACTGATTCAAATGGCGATCCTGAACCTAGGTTCGTACCGTTTGATACTGCATCGTACCAGTTAATAGTAGGAGTTGGAACAGAATAGTTTACAACTAACTGAATAGAGCCGAATGTTCCATTTGTGGTCCATGCGTTATTCATGTTTAGGTTCACTGCACCTCCAGCCGGAGATGTAGTTGTGTTGTAATTGAAAGGTCCTGCGTTTGTAAGTGCTTGACCAGTAAAGTTCGTATTTGCATAAGTTGAAGCTCCTGTAAGTGAGAATGACATATCACTTGCCCATTGACTTCCGCTAGTTGAAACACCATTGAAAGTTAAAACAGAGGAAGTAATTGTTGCTCCAGCCGGAATGGCTAAGTTTCCACTTAAAGTAGAAGCTCCGGGAACTAGCGTATAGTTTGTAGCAAATGTAATTGTTTGCGTACCTGAAGTAGCACTAGGTGCTGCGTTCAAAGGAACCGATACAGCATTAGCACATGCGTTGACAGGGTTAATAGCAACTACTGGTGCAGGTGGAATGTATGTATCTACTGTTACTGCTAAACCAACGGTATTCGACCAGCATTGAGTTGCTGTTTCATAGGCTGAAACATAGTATGTTCCTGAAGTAGTTGCACTGTAAGTAGAACTTGCATTTAACGCATTACTAGTACCACCCGCTGTGGTTCCTTGCCAATAATAAACGTACCCTCCAGGTGCGGCGGCTTCAGTAAGAACTGATCCGGTTGGGGCACAAGATGGATTTACATCTGCAACCGGTGCAGGTGGGGCAACTGCCAGCGGGAAGTTAGAAACGGTTACAGAAGAAGCTGTAGACCAGGTAGAAGTTGCAGTGCTATAAGTTCTTACGTAGTAAGTTCCGTTTGCAAAAACTGCATATGGACCAGCGTATGGTGTAGCTGTACTTGTACCACTTGCAGTTGATTGCCAGTACCAAGTTTCGTTTACACCAGGTGAACCAGCAATAGACAAGGTTGTTCCTGCAGTACAAGTAGGAGCTGCCGGATCTTGTGTTGGTGTTGGCGGAGCTGGCGGAGCAATTGATGTTAATGTCACAGAAGTTATATGACAATTCGCATCAGTACCGCATCCTGCAGGACCACTAATTGTCCATTGCGTTTTGTAGTCACCCGCAACGGTAGGTGTAAATGCAAACGGTGCACTACCCCAAGCTACAGCAACATTACTCGCGTCGAAAACGGTAATGTAAGGGGTAGCAAGCCCGTCAATGTTAATCGTGTACGTGTAATTGGCTTGAAAACCGGTTACGGAAGCAAATTCGCCACCGTAACTACAAGTACTTACTTGTACAACCTGACCAACCGTAGTCGGAGAGGCAATGTTACCAGAAGGATACTGGTTGTTCAAAAAGGAACATTGCGCATAAGTCATCGATGGATTTAACAGACCAGCTGCTAATCCAAAGAGTACCAATGCAAATGCACCAAGCGAACTCTTGAATAGATGTTTTTTCATAAAGCAATCATTAAATGTGTACCAAAGTTAGGTTATTTAATGTTTAAGCGGAGGAAAACCCCATTTAAAAATCAACTAATGCATTAATTTTTAACAAATCCGCTAATATCTCACTTTTGTTTAACCTTTATTTAACTATGGTTTTCTTCAAAAAAACAAACCCCGCTGATCAGAGACCAACGGGGTTTTTTATGTTTTCTGAGTGAGATTATTGAATCACGACACGGAATACTTTTTCAGCTTGATCGTTGGAAAGTTTGATGAAATAAACACCAGTTTCCATGTTGTTCAAGTTGATTTCAGTTGTTTGACCAGCTTTCACACCGTTACTTACTTCTTTAATCAATCGACCGTTAGCGTCAGTTACTACGTAATCAAATGACTGCGTTGCATCAGAAGCAATAAATACGGTTCCTTCAGAAGGGTTCGGGAATAAAGACACTCCGTAGAACAATTCGTCAGCTACTTCCAGGTAGTTACAAGTAGAAAGTACGTTAACAACTACGTTTGCAGTGTCATCCGGACACACACCGTTTCCGGCAATGTAGTCGTAGTTGAATTGACCAGCAATGTTAGAAGTAACGATAGCAGAAGAAGCAATCGCGTTGTTACTTGGATCATACCATGTACCGTTAAAATCTGCCGTACCAGTTAAACCGGATAACAAATCGATCGGTTCGTTACGACAAGCTGTGATAGAACCGTCGTCACCTGCATCAGATGGAGGGAACACGTGTACTTGTGTAATGATAGAATCGAAAGCACAACCGTCAGTTACACGGTATTGGAAGTCGAACACTTGGTAAGCCAAACCAACCGAAGTGAAATCAGAACCAGTGATGCTTGCGTTTACAGAAGCGATGTCAGAAGACCAAACACCACCTGCATTGTTACCAGCAACGGTAGTAAACAAGTCGATGTCAGAACCTGTACAGATATCAGTAACAGGATTAGCAGTACCAGCTTCCAAAACAACTGGAGTGATAGTGATGCTGTAGTTACCAGTTGTTGCATTGAAACCATCTTGCATCAAGTAGTAAGTATTGCCCGGAGTTAATCCACAGATTGTGAAATTAGGAGCAAGACTAGGACCATCGATTTCGTTGTCATTTGCAGCTACTAAAGCGAAAGTTGCAAAGTCAGCACAGTCAGTTACTTCATACACGGCAATTTGACCGTTGTAGTTGATAGCGTTACCGTTAACACGAACTTGACCAGAAGCAGGAGCTTGGAAAGTAAACCAAGTTGTACCGTTCAAAGTAGAGTTAGTCCAACCTGTAGTTACCTGAGCACCGTCAGCTGGCGGAGCGATAGGCGCTTCGTTCAAAGAAATAGTAGCACCGTTGTTGTTGAAGGTATAAAGAGTTCCGTCAACAGCTAAGTTTTCAGCACCACAAACTGTGTCATTCGACAATGGCATCACCAATGTGATTGGTCCTGCGTAAGAAGAAGTGTCATTTGTACCTGCACAAGCGGCTTGTACATATACTTCATAAACACCACCTGCCAACAAGTTTGTATTGAATACCGTATCAGCGAAATTGATACCGTTAGCTACAACTTCAGTTCCGTCGTAAGCTCCACCGTTTCCTGCCATTACATAGCTAATGTTGAAGCTAGTTGCAGGGTAAGTAGCGCTACTTGCAGTCCAGTTCCAAGCTACTTCAAGTGAATCTACATCAGTAGCACCTGTAAGAGCAGAAGGAATAGAACAGTAAGGCAAAGTAGTGAAGTTGAAGAACAATCCAGGGCTTGTAAGGTTGTCAGCAGCACACTCAGAGTAGATGTATACATCATACTCAGTCAATTGCGTCAACGTACCACCAAATCCGGCATCAGAAGAAGATAAATTTTGCGTAGTACCACTTGTAAGCGGATCAAAACCAGCAGGACCGTAAATCAATGTCCAGTTCGTTTCACCATACAAACCAGCATTCCAGTCAAGGATTGCGTCATCAGCAAAGATCAATGAAGTTAAACCAGTAGGGTTAGGACACAATTCATTGTACAAATGAACACATTGGTTAGATGCTAGGTAAGTAGCATTGTTTGTACTTACAGTAACATTACCATTAGGCGTGTTAGCAGCGATTTCAGCATCAGCACCATTGTCCCAAGTTGGGTTACCGAACATAACGTCTTGGTAAACATAGTACACATCACCACTTTCTTCCACGATCAACTCGAAAGTTGTACCGTCTGTAGCAGCCGGGAATGTATAGTGAGAAAGGTCTTTCCACATCACGATCAACTGACGGTTTGGAGCAACTCCAACACTTTCCCAGAATACGCCACCAGTAGGTTCAGCTGTATTCAAATCTTGAACAAACGGGAAGAATCCATTACCGAATGCAGTGTATCCAACGTTTCCGGCAAGTGTATTGAAAATAACACCACCATTGTTACCTACTGTGATTGTGTTTACAGTAGTTCCGTTTACACTCCAAGGCCAAGGTAAAGTAACACCAGCTTCAGAGTCATCTGTTAATGAAAGGTTTGTACCTGTAGCGCTAATGTCAACAAAAGCAGGACCACATTGGTTGTCATAGGTATAGAAACCTGGGTCAGTAGCAAATGTGAACGGACCAGCAGTGTCCGGTTGAGGACCACAAGTTGCGAATACATAGAAATCGTACTGAGTATCAGCCGTCAAAACACCTGTCAATTGCAACGGATTGGTAGTTGTAGGAACAGCTATTCCACCTGTAGCAGGATCAAAACCAGCAGGACCGTAAATTACTGTCCAAGAAGTTTCGTTACCAGTTGTTGTCCAACCTAAATCACCGTTGTAATAGGTAACGTTTGTTGCAGTCAATGCACTTGGTGCAGCTGGTTCTGCAACAATTACCTGGTAAGCAACACTCAATGAAAGCGTAACATCACGCACTACTACAGAATAAGTACCTGCAGTTAAGTTTGTTGGGATAGGACCGAAAGCTCCGCCATCAACAGAATATTCGAAAGGACCAGTACCACACAATACTGCGGTTTGTGTAAATGAACCATTGTTTCCACCATTACAAGTAGCATTTACCGGAGCTAACGTTACGTCAACTGCAGTTACAATTACTGAAACGGTGTCACGTACACTTGAAGGACAGCTAGGGAAATCTTCTTGAACATAGAAATCAGTATCGACAGTCAATACACCTGTAGTATAACTAGTACCTGAACCTACTTGAGTACCACCAACAGCTGAATCCCACCAAGAGATAGTTGCCAAACCGTTAGAAGCAGTTCCGTTAAGTGTTGCAGTGTTTCCTGAACATACACCAACGTCTAATGAAGAAACTCCAGCCAATGCCGGACATTGGATATTGATCAAGTGATCTTCAGTCTCACCATACGTGTAAGTCATACATGGTTGTAAACTTGCACCTGAGAAGTTTTCTGCAACAATGATACGCATTGCAGTATTTCCAACCGCCGCACTCATTGGTACAGTGAAAGTGTTGGTTACCGTACGTGGGCTAATAGAAGTAGTTGCTTCAACATATACTTGTTCTCCCGGATCTGTAAACAAACCGTTTTGGTTGAAATCGATCCAGATTGCCATTCCGTTATTATAGAATGTAGCGCCATCGCATTCGTTTTCTTCAATAGTAAAGCTAACTGTTTGTCCCGGTGCAACAGAAGTAATCGGAGCAAGGGTTTTAAAGTTAGAGTAACGGCTTAAGATAGAACCAGGACCTGGAGCTGCGGTTGTACAACCATTTGTATTCGCATACAATGGGTCTGTTGAACCACCGTTAACGGTTACATTGTAGATTTCTTCATCAGCCGTACTGCTAGCAATGCTCGTACAGTAACAGTTGGAGAACAAGTTCATGTTAACCAAAAGTGCCGCTGAAGTATCAGATTGTCCGGAACAAGTTGTGATAAATTGATAGTAAGTAGGAACCGTTTGGTTGGCGACGTAAGTACTGTTTGTTGCACCCAAGATATCGTTGAATGTAACACCATCAGTTGATGATTGCCATTGGTAAGTTTGACCTGTACCACCTGTGCCTCCTGTAATACTTAACGTATTGTTTAAAGAAGGGCAAATAGGGTTAGTTGCAGCTGTAACTGCTCCTGCAGTTGGAGGAGCTGTACAAGGAACGGCAGGAATAAAAGTGATTCCACCAATAAATCCGCGAGGATAGTTAGCCGGTGTAGAAGGATAAGCAGTTCCTCCCCATGAAACACCATCACCGGTAATTAGGTTTACACCACCTCCGCTGAATGTGTTGATGTTGGCACCGCCACCACTAACTAAAGTCATGTATTGCATAGTAGTAGCAGACAATCCCAATTGATAAGTAGCACCAGCTGGAATTGTTAAGCTCAACGAACTCAAGGCAGTAACTACACCGTTTGCTGTGTTTGAGTTAACAACTGCAGTTCCTGCTGAAATCCATCCGTTTTGTCCGGCACCAACAGTACCGAAATCCCAAGGAGCAGCCAAGTCATTGTAAGGCGTCGTGTTGTACAACAATTGAATGTTGTTCGCCGCATTTGTGCCAAGATGGCAGTTGATTCCTGTAATAATAATGTCAAAAGCATTGGTGTTTTGAACATTAAATATTACGGATCCATTACCATTGTTGTTTGTGTGGTTGGTAGAAACAGTTGTTTGCGAAAGCACCCAACTTGAAACGAAGCCACAGAAAACAACTAAGAGTAGTTTTAATCTCATAAGCATTAATTTTTAGTTAAATTCAGCTACAAAATTACATTAAATTAAAGTGAACAGGTGGTTCTTTTTTAAATCCTAGGTTTGGATGATCAAATATGAGTTCTCAAATATCAAATGGGATAAACGGTTAAAAAACACCATGAAAAGCATAGTTGAAGAGTGGA
>JBILJP010000384.1:0-4799 GCA_044377135.1 Fluviicola sp. | reverse complement strand
CAATTCGCTATTAAACTCATAAATACTTCATTCGTAGCGGAAGTTTGTTTTAGAACACGTTAAACACCTGTTTTTATTCGTTACTAATAATCGAATTCGGTAACATCTCTAAAAATGGCATTGCCTGATTGTAATCCAACTCGTCATACTCTAAACCTAAGCGACGAATATGATTATAATACGTTTGGTGATGATCGTAATAGTATTTTTCCGACTGCACAAACCATGCTTTTTCTCCAAGCTTTTGTGCTAGGAACCATTTTTCGATCAAGCGGGCAGTTCTGCCATTTCCGTCATCAAACGGGTGGATTTTGACAAACACCAAATGCAACATTGAAGCAAAGAACAGTGTTTCCGAAAAAGACAAATCAGCGTTGACCAAAGTCTGTAAATCCTGATAGAATTTCTCCATTTCCGACGCTACTTTTTCGGGAACAACGGCTACATATTCTATTTTCCCGTCTTGGGTAATAACAAACATATTACTGTTCCGTGTTTTGCCTTGTTGCGTTTGGTTTAAAATGTTTTTAGTCAGTTGACGATGAGCCGATTCTATGGTTTCCCGGTTCAGTTCGTTGTGTTGTGCGAACAAGTATGCGTCGTAGAGATCGTCTATTTTTCGGGTGAAATCAGGTTGATAGGCTATTCCGAAGCGTTTGTGTTTGATAAACGAATCCAATTCAATCGATTCACCTTCAATTTTTGATGAAAACACTGCCGAAACCGACGTGTAAAAACTAAAGGTGTCCATGCTTAATTCACTGTCGTGCAGTTTTTCGAAAGCCTCATTTACCGCAGGATTTATTGAAGAACAATACTGCTCCAGCAAATCGGTTGGTACTATGTTAAAAGCTGTATCCATGAATTATCTTTCGAAGGTGAAAAGTACAAAATTTCATCACCACAAAGGCACAAAGAAAAAGGACAAGTTTGACGTGCTAAAAGATCACAAAGACGATTTAGGTAGAATACCTTTGTAATCTTAACACGTCTATTCTTCAAAAAAACTTTGCTCCTTCGCTGAAAGCTTGTGCCATCGCTAAAGCTATTGGCGGCACACGATCGGCGAAAGCGTTGCTCCTTCGCTGAAGCTACGGCGTAAGCGTTGTGGTAAAATGTATCCAACAAAAAAGCCCATCCACTTGTGGTGAATGAGCTTTCGTTCCCGAAGGAAAATCAATTTATCCTCTTCTGCGTTCCAGCAAAATCATCATCATCAACGCGAGCATCATGCGCTCACCGTCACCTTCCGGAAGGTCTTCCAGTTTTTCCAATTTGAATCGACGACCGAAGAACGATGGTTTTTTAGACAAACGGGCAATGATTTTTCCGTCGTTATCAAATACACCGTATTTCGGGTTGAACAAGTAACCAGAGAACATGCCTAAAAGTGGTACTTCGCATAACAAAGCATCAAATACTTTACTCCATGGATTTTCCTCACGGATAGAATATTCAGTTTTGTTCTCATTGTCGAAAATTTCGTAGTGAGCTTTCAATAAAGAGCGCATTCCACGGCGACCAACGCGACCCAAAACGTTACCATTGGCATCCGAAAAGTTGTAACTTGCGTTGAAGTCAATGATACGGTCGGCATTGATTGTATACAACAACTCCGTTTTACGGTCATTGGTGTAAATCATGATCGCCTCTTTGAACTTGAACATCTTTTGACGCACATAAGCAATGGTTGCTCCTTTGGCATCGGTAGCAATGAAATCATTGGCCAACGTTCCGATTTTGAATGAAAACTCTATCGGAAAATCAAACTCTTTGTATTGAGCGGGGGCGACAAAATTGCTGTCGAGTAGATCAGTTTCTTGTGACATATCAGTTGTTTTTTGATTGGTGAACGAAGAAACGGATTTATTTGGAAAGGTGAAAGGAAAAACAGATAAATGTTTCGTTTTGAACGCTCTAATTTATTCTTTTAGATAATCGCTACATCCGGATAATACTTCCGTCTTCCATCTCAATGATACGGTGCGTGCGCTCGGCAAAACTATTATCGTGGGTTACAATGAGCAACGATTGATGGTATTCTTCGGCTAGTTCCTGAAAAATACTGAACACGATTTCGCTGTTCTTCTTATCTAAGTTTCCGGTCGGTTCGTCACCCATGATAATCAGCGGATCATTGATCAGGGCACGCGCAATGGCAACCCGTTGTTTTTGTCCGCCCGACAGCTGATTGGGGTTTTTGAGCGCTTCGTTTTCGATGCCGAGAATCTTGAGTTTTTCGTAAGCACGTTGTTCTATCTCTTTTTCGGAATGTTTCGCCAATTTTAAGCCGGGAAGCATCACATTTCGAAGAACGGAAAACTCATTGAGCAAGTAGTGAAATTGAAACACAAACCCAATTTTTTCATTCCGGATAAAGGCCAGTTCGGCTTCTTTTTTCCCTCTGATGGCTTGCCCGTCAATGAACAATTGTCCTTCGTAATCGGTATCCATCGTTGAAAGAATGTAGAGCAGAGTCGATTTTCCACAGCCCGATTTTCCGATAATGGAAGCAAATTCGCTTTTGTGTATTGAAAACGTAATGTTCTTCAACACCTGAACCGTTACCGGATCGTGAAAATACTTGTTGATTTCTTTCGCTTCAAGAATGGTCTGCTCCATATTACTTACCTCTAATAATAACGACAGGATCTACCTTACTGGCTTTACGCGACGGGAAATATCCGGCAAAATACGTAGTGACCAACGAAAAGATGCCGCCGATGATGTAAAATTTCGGGTTATAATTTACCGGATAGGTTTTAATAGTCGGAAGTGCTTGCGTATCAAACGGAATTTGGTCTATGATGGCCGAAAGCCCCAAGCCGAAAAGCAGTCCGAAAACACCTCCTACCAAACCGATGGTCATGGCGATGGTAATAAAAATGCGGTTGACGTCTTTACCCGAAAATCCGGTGGCCTTCAAAATCGCAATGGAATCCATTTTTTCGTAGATCATCATATTCAGAATGTTGTAAATACCGAAGCCGGCCACCACCAACAAGGTAATTCCAACGGCATACGAAATGAGGGTTCTCACAAAACTACCGGTTTCAAACTGTGAATTGGCTGTTTGAATATCAATGGCTTCCACATCAAACGTTGCTTCCATTTCTTTGGCCACAGCCGGAGCTTCGTTCATATCCAGAAGTTTAACTTGAAGATCAGTGATGTAGCTGTTGGGAACACCCAGCATTTTTTGAGTGGTATTCAACGAAGCATAACTTTGCACTTTGTCAATATCTTGTAATCCGGATTGAAAATACCCAACTACTTTCAGTTGAATTCGCTCACCCCGTGAAGTGGTAATTTGCACAACATCGCCTACAGAAGCCAACATTTTTTCTGCCAGTCCCTTACCTAAAATAATGCTGTTGGGTGTGTTTTTCAAATCCATGAAATCGCCTGCAACTACGTAATCACTAAAGGTAAAAAGTCTGTTTTCTTCCTCCACATCAATGCCGTTTACAACCCCCGAAAGGTCAATAGATCCAACGTTGAAAAACACCTGTGCGTTTATTTTCGGAGCTACACCCAATACACGTTTATCACTGCGAAGTGTGCGAATTATGGCGCCGCTATTCCGCAAATCGGGTCGTTCGTTTTTCGGTTTGATGGAACTCACAAAATTGTAATCTCCCTGATAATCAGAAGAAACATCAATGGGCTGGTGTTTGGCCGGAAGAATTTCGTTGTACAGGCGCACATGCGGCGTTCGGTTAATCACCAATCCGTCGAGCATGCTGTTGAGTCCGCCCATAAAACTGAGCAGCGTGATAAACATCGTTATACTGAACGTCACACCTACAGCAGCAATCAACGTTTGCTTCAGCCGCGCCATGAGTAACGAACGCGATACGCTTATGATCAATTTGAAACTCATTCTTCGGGCATGATCAGTTGGTCCGATACTTTTAGACCGGAGATGATTTCCACTCGCTGGTAATCTTTTAAGCCGATTGTCACTTTTCTTTTTTCACCGTTGGCCAGCATTACCATATTACCGGGCAGCAATAGTGAACGAGGAATCAACAACGCATTTTTCTTGGAACGCAAAACGATATTGGCCTCGAAACTGAAGTTGGGATACAAGACCGGTGGTTGTTGTACAAAAACAGCTTCAACGGTAAACGATTTGGTGCGTTCGTTCATCATTGGGTTGATTCTGGTAACGCGCGCTTCGAAGGTTTTTCCCTGGTAACTATCCATGGAAACAATGACTTGTTGCCCCTTTTGAATTTGGGTAATATCGTATTCATCCACCTGCATTTCCAGGATAAACTTATTGGCATTTCCAACCACGGCAATCGGTGTTTGCGGACTCACCAATTCTCCTTTTCTCTTCGCCACATTGTAAACAACACCGTTGAGTTCGCTTTTCACCACATAATCGTTGTTGAGTTGTTGGGCGATCTTCAGGTTTTTCTTGGATTGGGAAGAATTGAATGCCAGTTGACGTTTCAGGTCGTTGTATTTTACAATCGCCGATTGATAGCTGTTTTGGGCGTTTTCGAAGGCTAATTCACGCTGTTCCAATTCTACTTTTGAACCTACATTTTGTTTCCAAAGTGACAGTTGACGTGCATACAATGAGCTATCGTTTCGCATTTTATCGCGGGTCAAACTCACCAATTGTTGGGCGTCGTTGATTTTTTCCTGATTGGCATTGAGATCGTAAAACGAAGCGGTGAGTGATGCATTTTCATTGTTGAGTTGCTGAATGGCGTTGGCCAGTGAAAAAAGCGGTTGACCCATCACTACCTGATCACCTTCTTCTACAAACACTTTTTCTACAATTC
>JBILJP010000383.1:0-4805 GCA_044377135.1 Fluviicola sp. | reverse complement strand
GTATATTCCAAGCAATAAACGTACTGATACGAATCGGTAGATTTATCGATGTGTCCGAGCCCCAAAATACGACTCAAATGATAATCCAGTGAAACCAGTTTCAACAGATCCAGGTAACTCACAACTTGTGCGCTTGCATCTTCGCCATCATCAGAAGGCAATGCAACAACTGCTTTCGGGTCGGTGGTACTGCGCATTAAGTAAGTATGAATAAAGTGCTGTAGTCCGAGCGTATCATTCCCGTCTACTTCTGTTGAACTGAAGGTATAACCGGTTCTTCGCCACCGCTGAATGTAATTGTTTTTATTGAGGGTGAATTCGCCTGAAGGTGTGGCATTATTGTACATTGGCCAATGACCACCGCTTCCGTCAACATCGTTTTCCATCAAGCGAGTACTCATCCGACTATCATCTAACGTAAGGGCAAAGTCTGTTCCCACCACTTCCCAACTGCCGTAACGTTCTTCCACGTTCACCCCATTAATGTAATCTTCGTAGGTAATGAGATATATAGAAGAAATAGCCGCGTTGGATGAATCAAATCGAATGTAGGCCGTATTTTCACTAAAAAACCACTTATTGTTTGCCGGATCTGTATACTTCTTGCGTACATTGAGCTGTTTGGTAGCCTGATCCATTCTATCGGGCGTTCCAACCGCTTCTACACGAATGGAAAACGGATCAGTTGATTTCGGCTTGGTGGCCACAAATTCATAATAGAAGCCCAGTTTATTATCAGCATGCAGTTCGATAACTGCCGGATAACGGGTCAGAAATTCGGTCCAATTGGAAATCGGATTCATATCCGTCCATAACAGATTGTATTGTGCTGTGTCGGTAAAAATGAAACGAACAGTACTATTACGCAACGAAGCATCTCCATTAATCGGCAATGTATATGCCCAATTCCATTTACCGTTTACTTGTGTGATTGTTGGAGCGGAAGATGTGATTAACTGCACGTGATAAGGTTTCCCCGAATATTTCTTGCGCAGAATCTTTACAAAATCGTTGGTTTTATTAAAGCCAGACGTGGTGGAATATGGGGTGAGAGAAGTGTATTCTCCCTTCGGGAGGTGCTGATCTCCCAACAATTTTAAGAAATCCCATTTTAGATGACGCCCCGAAACCGTTTGGTCTGTACCATCGGAACCTACAGCCTGTAAGTAAGTATATCCTGACTGAAAAAGAGGTGAATTCTCTGTATTTACTAGTGCCATTGTGTTTACTGTTAGATTGGGTGATTATTGAGGTCAATTTCTACAATTGTGGTGCTTGCGCTGTCATTTTCATAAGCAACTCCATCATAGATTTTGTAGTTGAATGTAAACTCCAACTTGCTCTCCTGATCAATTTCAAACGAATAGTTGCTATTGGTAATGAATACCTGCGAACGGTCTTTTGAGTGTACTGCAACAAACTCTGCAATAGTTCCCCAAACACCAGAGATGAAAGCACGCATTTGAATAGAATCCTGGATGACTTCCGTCGGAATTTTAGGATCGTTAAACGGCTCCGGATTGCGAATCAGGATTCCGATCAGTTTACCGTTGTTTTTTACCAGGTTAAATTCGGTATTCACCATCGTTTGAAGACGGTTCGCATCAATGGCCAGTACTCCATTCATCAACTGATCAAAACGGTCGGCATATTGTTGCACCAATGGTAATTCTGTGTCGGTAAAAGCAGTTTGATTACCAACAATTACTTTTTGAGCCAACGCAACGTTGATTGTACCGTCTATAGTGACCGGATAAACAGCTTCGCGAAGAATAGCTCCTGCGGTACTTCGTTTCAATACGTAACTGTTCACCTGCTCGGTAAACGAACCGTAACGTGAGGTTTGGAAAACATAACTGTGTACCACTGCTTCAAACGCTTCTTCAGCAAAGTTGCCATTGATACGCGGATTGTAATGCGCCACAAACTGTGCGGTGTACAATTTCAGCGGTTTCAAATTCACCATTTTCGCCGAAGAAAGATCTATTGGTGCCATGGGTTGGTAGGTGGCACACGGATTACCGTTGACCAACAAGTTGTTGAGTACGGAAATTTCACTATTGACTTCATTGATCAACGAAGGTGGTCCACCCGGTACCAGCGGATCATGCGAAATGCGGTTGGCAATAAACACATCGGTTCCCGACTCGTCTGTTGTACTGGTTGGAGCGGGATTCAAAATGCGGATTTCCAACGAAGATTCCGCAATTTTCGGGCTGGATGTATGCTCATAATCGACCCAATCGGTGTAGAATTGATACACGTGATTGTAGGTATAAAACATGGAAAGTATTGCTCCGTTATAGAAAAGTGGCTTGGCATTGATGAGTTGTCCGTCTGCATTCGGGTACGATTTGCTGTAATCAATGTACGTTGCCAAATTGGTTAAACGGAATTCGTCTGCTTTCCCCACTTCATCCAAGGCATTGTAATCCGCACGAGGCACAGAAGTGATCGCACTCGATACTAATTTCGGATAACGGTGGAAGTGGCCAATTGGTCCTGCTGTACGGAAACCGTAAATCACTTTTTCGGTATATGTTCCCAACCCCGAACCACCACCTTCTCTATACAAACGATCTTCGGTTGTCAAACGCACGGCAAAAGTGGTATTCGGTCGCCAAATCGGTTGCAACGTTTTGTTGATCGATTGAATCATGGTATTATTGGCTGCTTGCTGCTCTTCTGGCAACGGAATCGTTTGATTCAATAAATAATTCTCCAGACTCAAGTAACACAATTTATAGAAACCGGTTGCGCAGGCGCTGTAAGAATAAGACAATTCATGACAGGTTGATCCGATAAAACGAACCGTTCCGCCACCAACAACGTCAAAAATGATCAGGAAGTTGTTGTTCGACCCCACAGCATCGTCTGCCGTGTGCATTGAAATGCTTTTCACCCCGGTAATGGTGCTGTAATCAAAATCGGCCACCTCATCAAACAAGTTGAACGTGTAGAGGCATGAATAACCCGAATTATCGGTAATGGTAAAACTCAAACCGACTGGTGAAAAATAGGTTTGGTTAAGCATTACCGTATCGCCTTCCCTTACTGTTTTACCATACAAAGAAGAAGTGAAGAATGAGGTATATCTTTCCGCATTATCATCATATAGTTCAACTGAAGCAGCTGTGAAATGGTGATAATGTACAAGGCTATGTATAAAACTACTAATCTCACTTAAGATTGTTGCCTGATTGGCTACCGCATTGGTTACCAAACCGCTTGCCGTGCAGTTGATTGGCTGAATACTGATGTAGTCAACGCCACCTGCATCACTTGGTGTAAACGGAATCCCATCTTCGTAATCATCCGTGTAATTGATCGTTTCTACCAGCGTATATTCATAATTAGTCAATCCATATTGCGTTTCTTCAAGCTGATTACGGCGATGGTATTTTACAACCGTTTCCGGAGCCTGTGAGCTGATCAACAAGTTGGTAAACTTCATCGGTTCGTTGAAGAATATCTCCAGTGTCGCTCCCGGTTCCATAAACAATCCGTTGGCGATACTTTCATAGGTAGTATTGATGATGGTTCCGTTTGAATTGAGCACACGGAACAATACGTTTTCATAACCACGCAAGGTATTTTGCGGGTAAACATCATACAACGCATCCGGTCCGAAAGTCAAACAGGTATTCGGAACGGCATCACCTCCACAAAAAATAGTGTTGTCGTTGACACCAAAATTTTCAATCGTGTAAGCATTTCCGGTTCCGGAGGTGTAAGACAATGGCGAAGTAGCCAATAAACGTAACTTGTTATTTACTCCGGGTTGCTCCTGCTGCCAGTAACCCCATTTAAGATCGGCCAAAAGACTTTCTGCTTCCGTTGTTCCAATAGCTTCTCCTAAAATAGCACCAATAGATCCGGGCGCATTTTCATAGATCGGACGCAGGGCTTCGTAAAAGTTGTAAGGCTTCCATATTGCTGGTGAAGCGGCTTCATCCCAATAGAAGATCTCAACGTTTTTGAGGTAAAACTCATGGCGCACTCGGTCTGATTTCCCGCGCAACGGCGGTGAAAATTCCACAAACTTAGCCGGAGTAGATTGCCCACCGATTCGGCCCAGATTGTTCGAAACATCAGGACTTACATTCATGCCTTTTTTGAATTCCACATCCAAAAACGCATCTACCGGAACGCGGTAATCGTCGCTGCTTCCCGTAATCCATGTATCCGGTGCCGGAATATCGGCTCCAACCGGAATCTTCGCTGCAATGGCAAATCGCTCTCCCGTTACCATGTGGGTCATACTGACTGCTTTGGTAAGATCCGACATGTCTAAATCACTTCCATCGCCAACGGCGGCCACCAATAGCGGAACGCGATTGGTATCGAGGTCTTCATTGAAACTCCAGGTAAATTCAAATCGGGCACAGCGTTCTTTTTTCAGAACAGTCACACACACTTCAAATTCGCCGGTTATAATATGCGGATTTGGTGCTTCGGCAGCCAAGGTAGCGCTTCCGGAAACTCCGAAACCGAAACCACAGACTTTTATACTCACTTTTCCACCCATTTTGATGGCGCCACCGATTTGTTTCGGACGTTTACTGATTTTACCGAAGGTATCGATGTAGGCTTTCAGCTCGGCGCTCAACGGACCAAATTTCTTCGCCCATTCAAATTTCACACCTGCCCCCAAACGAATGCCGTTGTTCGACATCATCAGGTAGAAATACATGTTCAAAATATCGAACAAACGCGCTTGAATACGTCTGTCTTCGGGTGTTTCACGACCTACATTGACATACCACGCCTTTGAATCGCCCCAGAAAAAGCCCAGTTCGATCACA
>JBILJP010000382.1:0-4806 GCA_044377135.1 Fluviicola sp. | reverse complement strand
AAGAATCGAGCTATACTTTTGGTTGGTAGTTGCTGCTTTATTGCAACAATTACCTGGTCTCAAAGTCTTGATTTGAAGTTGTTGGATAAATTGAACGGACCCGTTCAGCCGTCGTATGACAAACCGTGGCAATTTATGTCGAATACGGTTGCTCCTGTGGCTATTGCTACACCTGTTTCGATGTTCATTGTAGGTTGTGCCACACATGATAAAGATTTACGTATTCAATCCTACAATGCCGGCGTTTCTTTTCTTGTTGCCAATGCGGTAACAACTACGTTAAAGTTCACGGTTAACCGCACCCGGCCTTTTACTGCTTACCCCGATTTGATCTATAAAAAAGGAACTGGCGGACCGTTATCTTTTCCTTCCGGGCACACCACCAACGCATTTGCTACGGCTACTTCACTCAGTTTGGCTTTTCCGCGATGGTATGTCATCGTTCCGGCTTACACCTATGCCATAGCCATCGGTTACTCACGCATGTATTTAGGCATGCATTATCCTTCTGATGTAATTGTTGGAGCTTTAATCGGTATCGGTGCGTCTTTCCTGACGTTTCAAACCCAGAAATGGATTACAGGGATGTAAAAAATCAATTAAATTGAAAACGCTCAATTTCACAGTTGATATGTTGAATAGCACATCCAAAATGATACTGATTTGATTCCTATTCTGTTAGAGGTTGTTGGTTCTTGAAAGTTTTACGGGAACAACAAAAAGTGAAGTTAGGCAGGATGTTTTTAATGGATAACTCTTGTTTTGGTATTGATTTTTAGTCATTTTTGCGACCTAATTTTAACAAATGAAATTATTCACTGTTTGTTCAATGTTGTTTTTAACAACGTTCATTTACACTCAAAATCAGTTTGTCGGAATTCGAAGTGGTGTGAACCTAACCGATGTTCGTGTCAATGAAAACTTGACTGGAGATTATTACGTTAAACCAGGATTGCTGGTGGGAGGTAGTTATCAATTTGTATTCACTAATCAATTGAATCTTGGGGTAGATTTGCTTTATGCTCAGCGCGGCTTTTTAACAGATTTACTTGCAACTTATAGTGTGGAAGGCGATAGTTTACCCTTGAATGTGATCTACAAAAGAGAATTGCGTCATCACTACAATTATTTCAATGTACCGTTAAAAATCGGTTATTCTATGGGGAATAAATGGAAAGGATTTGCAACGATAGGAATTTGTCCGGCGTTTTTAATCAATGCAAAGGAGATTACGCCTTTTTTTGAGCAATCTTCCACTGAGCCGTTTGGTGCTGCTGTTATTTATGAAACAAAAAAGGTCAAAGCATTTGATTTATCTGCGCAAGTAGAATTGGGTGGTTCGGTTTCTTTGAAGGAAGACAAATACCGGCTTTTTACTTCAATAGGTTTTCAAACAGGATTGCTTGGTTTTTCCAAATCGGGGTATAATGTAGGGTATGATTATGTGCATTTTGGTTACAATATTACAGCTGGATTGAACTATGCGATCCAAAAGAAGCAAGCTCAAGTGATACCGAATATTGAATAGTAAACCGGAGATTACAGCTTTCAGGAAATAACCGCAATTAAGCGATTCTTTTTTTTAATAAACGCAGTTCGATTGTTTCGCAGACTTTATGATGGTCAAACTGTTGCATTGCTTCTTGCAATTGTTCGTGAGAGAAATGCTGTGGTTCTGCAAGAAATACTGTGATTTTATTCGCCAAATCGGAACTCGAAAGTGGTTCAAATAAGTAACCGAGTTCTCCGAATTTTAATAACTCGGGTGTTCCTCCGGCATTACTTCCGATAACAGGTGTTCCGCACGCCATGGCCTCAATGGTTACCATTCCGAAGGTTTCTGCTTTAGAAGCCATTACAAATGCGTCTATCGCCTTGTAGAAGGTTTGTATGTCGTTTCGGAACGGACGCACAAATACACGATCGCTTAAACCTGCTGTTTCAATCAAATCCAACATTTCCTGATGGTAGCTTTCGCCTTCATTGTGTGTTGGAGCGCCCAAAAGCACCATTCCAAACGATTGATGGGGTAGTTGTTTGGCCGCTTCTAGTAATAAGAGTTGTCCTTTTTGCGGATCGAAACGTCCGGCAAGACCAATCAAAATCTCCGATTGCGGAACTTCTAACATTCGTCGTGCTTCTTCTTTCGAAAGTGCTTGTTGCAAAGGTGCCAACTCTAAGCCCGATGGAATGTGGATAATCCGGTCATGTGGCATTCGGGTTTTAGTTTTCACTTGCTCTTCGAGCCAATGAAGCGGGCAGCTCCACGTGTTGAACTGTCTAAAGCGTAAGGTGTGCAGTAAATTCCGTTTCGAAACCCCAAGTTGCATTTCCATAAAGTAATGCAGTTTGTATGGGTGCGAAAACCAATATTTGGCCAAAGCAGCTACACTCATATCACGCACATCGCGAATGATCAGGTGATCTACCTGGTGTAATTTGAGTAAGCGGTTTAGCTTTCGGGCCGCAGAGAAATCGTAGTATTTTTTGTAAGCCGGAACTGCAACGAATGGGAGTTGATCTTCATGGCAATACTGCTCCAATTTACTTCCGGCTTTTCCGAAAACAATTATTTCATGTCCGCGTTGCTTCATCCATCGGGCATTGCGCCACTGATTCATTTCAAGCCCTCCCCAGCTTTCCGATCCACATAAATATCCGATGCGTTGCATGGTGGTAAAAGTAAGGTTTGATGTTGAATTATGAATGATAGAATTATGAATTATCAAGAGAGCAGTTCTGGTAAGTAGATGTTCCTGACAACTGATCATTTCACATCATACTTCTTGATAATTCTTTTTAATGATAATCGAATTAGGTTTCCTGAATCGCAGTTTTTTCCTAACACGTAATTCAACATCAAAAATTCAACATCAAGCATTCGCGATAGCGCATGAGTTTTTCGCATCTTTGCACCATAGTTTAATCCATGAAAGAAATTATCCGTAAACCGGCAGCGGTATTTGTGTTAACATTGATTCTTGTGAGCACAATCTTGTTTATTTTTCCCATTAATTTGTTTGATGGAGAAGTTGTTTTTTCAGCAAATGGAAGTGAATTTACCAGACCAATGAAAATGAGTCTTAGTTATTTTATCGGACTGGGAATCAGTAAGGAAGATTTGGTTGGCGTGAAAGATTTTCACCTTGTTGGAATGGGATATTTCATGGTTTTTCTGATGTTGGGCGCGCTTCCAACCTTGATTGCTTACCGTGTTTGGATTGGCAATCAACCCAAAAAGTAAGCGGATGTCGAAAGAACTGAAAAGTTACCTGATGCTGGCATTGCTTGCGTGTATTTGGGGAAGTTCATTTATTCTGATGAAACGCGGAATGGAAACGCCCGATGGTCTTCCGATTTATTCTGATACCCAAGTAGCTTCGTTGCGCATGCTCATTGCCGGTTTGGTGATGTTGCCTTTCGGGCTCTTTTCGTTGCGAAAAATTAAGAACGGTAAGCAAGTATTGAGTTTATTGGTGGTTGGATTTTCAGGAAACTTTGTCCCTGCGTTTTTATTCACGTTTGCCGAAACAGAACTTTCATCGGGAGTTGCAGGAATGTTGAACAGCCTCACACCGTTTTTCACCCTGATAATCGGAGCACTCTTTTTTCGTCAGGCACTTAAATGGAAACAATCACTTGGGCTATTGATTGCCTTTGCCGGAATTGTTTTACTGATTTTGGTGAGTTCGAAGTTTAATGCAGGAGGCGAGTGGTACCACATTGGGGCATTGGTGTTGGCAACTACGTGTTACGGTTTGAGTTTGAACACCATCAAATCGACCTTGGCCGGATTCAAATCATGGGAAATTACAGCGTTGGCATTTTCTTTTGTGGCAATTCCTGCCGGCATTGCAGTGGCTTTTACCGGGACTCTCAATACCACGGTTGTAAACAGCCATGCTTTGGAAGGGTTGGGCTACATTGCTATTTTGAGTGTAGTTGGAACTTGTTTTGCGCTCGTAATCTTTAACCGAATTATTGCATTAAATTCTGCGGTTTTTGCCAGTTCTGTGACGTATTTTATTCCGTTTGTGGCCGTAGCGCTTGGTTTTTTCGCCAATAAAGAAACCTTCCATTGGTTGCAACCTGTAGCAATGTGCGTGGTACTTTCAGGAGTATACGTAGCGAATAAAGCAAAGTAGATTCAGTGTGCGTTGAAAATGTATTTAGGGGGCAACTCAATTCATTTTTTGCGTAGCATCCGAAAGTGCGGAATTACGTCTGAAAAAACATCAGTAATTCCGCAATACCCTGTCAAATTCAGTTTAACAAGTTGTATTTAGTCTTTATTAAACTGAAACACCGGTCGCATTTTTTCGCTGCTGTTGGTAGAAACTTCCATATCCACGAGCTTTCCATTCGATAAACTATACACCAAACCGTGAATCTGAGGATATTCTCCTTGTTCCCATTCTTCTTGAATAAAGGAGATTTTAGCCAGATTGCGCACTTGTTCAATCACATTTAGTTCTACCAATCGGTTTCCGCGTTGGTGTTCGTCATCAATAGCATCCAATTCATGCTGATATTTACTATAGACATTTTTGATGTTGACCAACCAGTTGTCTAGAAACCCGAAGCTGATATTGCTCATAGCTGCTAGCACACCACCACAACCGTAATGACCGACCACTAAAATGTGTTTTACTTTGAGGTATTTTACCGCGTAATACACCACGCTCAGCATGTTCATATCGGTGTTTCCGACTTGATTGGCAATGTTGCGGTGCACAAAAATGCTTCCAGGAAGTTGGTTCGTAATTTCACTCGCCGGAACACGACTGTCGGAACAGCCGATCCATA
>JBILJP010000381.1:0-4814 GCA_044377135.1 Fluviicola sp. | reverse complement strand
ATTTCGCAATATTACGAACGCTGAATCCCAATAACCACCGAGATTTTAGCTCATTTTAGTTTCAAGGATAATTGCTTTCATTTTAAACGAATTTGAAGGACAGTAAATTGACCTGATCCTCAATACAAAAAACCGTTCGTAATATTGCAAATTGGCATATCAAATAAACCCATGTGATTTTGCAATATTACGAACGCTGAAAATCTTCTTAAACCATCCAAAATAAACATCTTCAAGAACATTTCCCCTTTCACAATTGTTCTTTCCTCACATTCATATCACACACATGTCGGAAGAGGAAATCGATCGAATTATTGAAATGGCCTGGGAGGATAGAACTCCATTCGAAGCCATTGCCCATCAGTTTTCGTTGAACGAACAAGCCGTGATTGCATTGATGCGCGGTCAGTTGAAACGATCCAGTTTTCTATTGTGGCGAAAACGGGTAAATTCTGGTGTAAGCCAAAAGCACCTAAAAAAACGCAATCCAGCTATCAATCGCTTTAAATGTTCGCTCCAACGTACAATCAGCATGAACAAAATCAGTAAACGCTGATTTATGACGAAAGAGGCAATCAATGTGGTGTGGCTCAAGCGCGATTTGAGAACACAGGATCATTTGCCTTTGGCTGCAGCCGAACATCACCACTTGCCCTATCTGGTTGTTTTTTTGTTTGAACCATCAATCATTGCTTATCCCGATTGTTCGGATCGCCACCTGCAATTTCAACACCTGTCTGTTCAGGCAATCAATCAGCAGTGGAATTCTATCGGAAAAACAGTTCATATTGCTCATACAGAAGCCGAAACCTTCTTTCAGCTTTTAGCTGAAGAATTTACCATTCAAACCGTTTGGAGTTATCAGGAAAGCGGTATTCTGCTAACATTCGACCGCGATTTACGTCTCAAACAATGGTTTGCCCAAACAAACATTCGGTGGGTAGAATTTCAACGCGACGGAATTATCAGAGGAATCAAAAACCGCGATGGTTGGGAAGAAAAATGGTGGCAGGTGATGAATGAGGTCTTTCCCATTCAAAAGTATTCGCAAAGAACGGAAGTTTCACTTCAACCTGTATTTCCTATACAGGATGAGCTACGGAAGGTGCTTTCCAAATCATATTCAACTCATTTTCAACCACCGGGTGAAGTTTACGCATTAAAATACCTGCAATCGTTTATCAAAAAACGTGGTTTCAATTACAGCCGCCATATTTCAAAACCAAGCGAAAGCAGGCTTTCCTGTTCTCGACTTTCGCCTTATATCGCCTGGGGAAATCTGTCTATCAGGCAAGTGTATCAAGCCATCAGAAGTGCACCGAATTTTCCGCTACACAAACGTGCGTTTAACAACGCCATCACACGATTGATTTGGCATTGTCATTTTATCCAAAAATTTGAAGTTGAATGTCGGTATGAAAACACCTGTATCAACCAAGGTTATGAATTGTTGCAACATACCCGAAACGATCAATGGATCAATGCTTGGGAAAATGGTACCACAGGAGTTCCGCTTGTAGATGCCTGTATGCGATGTTTACACCAAACCGGTTGGATCAATTTCAGAATGCGCGCCATGCTGGTTTCCTTTTTTTGCCACCATTTATTTCAAGACTGGCGTTGGGGTGTTTACCACATTGCACGACTTTTTTTAGACTACGATCCGGGCATTCATTATCCGCAATTTCAAATGCAGGCAGGGACTACCGGGGTGAATACCATTCGCATTTACAATCCGGTGAAACAATCGAAAGACCACGACCCGGAGGGCGTTTTTATCCGAAAATGGGTTCCCGAATTGCAGGAAGTTTCCAATGCCTATATCCATGAACCTTGGTTAATGCCAATGATGGAACAACAAATGACCGGATTTGAGTTGGGCAAAGATTATCCGTTCCCCATCGTTGATCCGGAAAAAGTGATTCCTGAAAACCGCGAAGCAATCTGGAATTTACGCAATGAAGCGCTTGTTCGTGAAGAAGGAAAGCGCATTGTGAAGACTCATGTTCGCAGCAAACGAAAGTCATGAAAGGAAATAAATCGTATTTACCCGAAAAAACATGCGCTGTTTGTAAAAGACCTTTCAGCTGGCGAAAAAAATGGGAACGTAATTGGGAACAGGTGATGTATTGCAGTGATCGCTGTCGTGCTGCGAAAGGTAAATCTACACCTTCTTTATAGTTCCGACAAACTCTTTTAAATACAAGGGCTCGAAATAAGCCACATCTTCCACTTCGTTTCGGGTGAATTTCTCATAAGCCAATGCTACTTGTCCGGCAGCGGAACAGCGTAACTCAGGGTCGCAGATGCTAGTTCGATCTTTCCAAAGATCAGCCATTTTAGGCGCACCGTCACCAAAAAACACAAAAGGCTCAAATGCAGCATAGCTATTTTCATCCAGCACATCAGCACTCATGGATTTTAGAACAGTTCCATCGGCAGCAAAGATGGTTGAATACACTTCCATTCTGCGCGCATCAATCATGGAGCAAAGCGTTTGTTGAGGATATTTTTCTCGCGCCGGATTCGCCAACGCACTCAATGAATCTACGGCAATTAATGGAATTCCGAGCGCATAGCACAATCCTTTTGCGGTGGAAACCCCGATTCGCAAGCCTGTATACGAGCCAGGCCCGGATGAAACACTTACTGCAACTAGATCACGCGGAGTGATGGAAGCCTGTTTTAATACTTTCTCAATGAGTAAAGTGAGTTGTTCACCATGAGCATATTGGTCATCGGCAATTTCTTCTAACTGATGCAATTTACCGTTTAATGAAAGCGCTACCGAACAGACTTTTGTAGCCGTTTCAAGGTGTAAGATCCAACTCATGGGGCAAAGATATATTTTTAGTGGGAGCTAGGGAACCAGGTTTTAGGGAACTGGGCATTCTAGTTCCCTAAAACCTGGTTCCCTTTATGAATTTACTTCAAGTTTAAACCCAATTCCATGAATATTGGCAATGGAAATAGAATCGTCTTGACTTAGGTATTTGCGCAGTTTGGTAATAAAAACATCCATGCTTCGTCCGGCAAAATAATCATCTTGTCCCCAAACGGCAGTAAGGATGGTTTCGCGTGGTAGCACCTGATTTTTAAACTGACACAATAGCTTTAATACCATCGCCTCTTTTTTGGTCAATGTTTTCTCAAACTCGGGATGCTTTAATGTGAAATTCTCGGTATCGAACACATAGTTGCCAAGCTGAATCAATTTATCTTCGGTTTCTTCGTGAATATTGACACGTTTTAATAGCGCTTTTACACGCACTGAAAGTTCATCAAACGAAAAAGGTTTCGTAAGATAATCATCACCTCCGGCGTTAAATCCGGCTACTTTGTCTTCGGTCATCGATTTGGCCGTGAGAAACAGAATAGGCGTTTCTGTATTGATTTTGCGAATTTCCCGCGCCAACGTAAATCCGTCTTTCTTTGGCATCATGACATCAAAAATGCACAAATGGTAATTATCCTCTGTAAATCGAATGTGACCTTCTTGTCCGTTGGAACAAAGAACAACTTGATAACCTTCTGATTTTAACTGATCTGCAATAACGAATCCTAGATTGGTGTCGTCTTCTACGAGAAGAATTTTTGCTTTTAATGCCATAATAATGCCCTATATTGATGGCAAGTTACAAAGAAAAATGACGTAAAAAGCGAAGCATACAGTGTGATGGAAAGGCTATAAAATAGATAAGAGTTTAAGACGGGCGTCCTAAACTCTTATCACACTAATCAACCTAACCTACTACTACTGCAACAAAGGTAAGCGAAAGATTCATTTCTACAACGGTTTTTTGAAGCCTTAACATTCGTTCACATTATCAGGAATGGAAGAATTGACTGTTTGAAAACGTTTGATATCTACAGTTTAATAACAATATCATACAGAATATTAACGAGATCATACATTTAAAACGGTTTTAGACCGTTCTTCCAATTCAAGAATGACAAAAAAAGAGTCTTTTAAGATTCCAATATAATCGGTATTTTCGTATCAATAATTCCCCATAAAAAAGAGAATATAGCGCCCATGGACAAAATAGTAATCATAGATGACGAGGAAGATATCCGTGATATTCTCAGTTACAATTTGGTAAAAGAGGGTTTTACCGTCTTTAGTGCAGCCAATGGTCAGGAAGGAATTCAAATTTGCAAAACGGAATTACCTTCATTAGTGATCCTGGATGTAATGATGCCGGGCATGGATGGTGTTGAGGTGTGTGAATCATTGCGCAAAACTCCCGGATTGGAGCAAGTATTGATTTGTTTTCTGACTGCACGCAATGAAGATTACAGTCAGATTGCCGGTTTAGATGCCGGTGCCGACGATTACATCTCAAAACCAATCAAACCACGCGTAATCGTTAGCCGTATCAATGCACTGATGCGTAGAAAAGAATCAACAGCTGCAAAACCAGTTGTCGGAAACGAATTGATCATTGACAGGGAAAAGTACCTTATATATAAAGAAGGAAACCCGATTCATTTACCGAAGAAGGAATTTGAATTGTTAGCCTTACTAGCTTCCAGACCAGATGTGGTATTTGAACGCGATTACATCCTGGAGAAAGTTTGGGGAACGGACATTGTTGTGGGCGACCGCACGATTGATGTTCATGTGCGTAAATTGCGCGAGAAAATCGGTGACAACCACATTCAAACGGTAAAAGGAATAGGTTATAAGTTTAAGCAACAAGATTAATTGTAAAAATAATAGCGCATAAAAAAACCGAGAATTGATCTCGGTTTTTTTATGTTTTAGAGTTGTATCAAATTCCCAATTCTATCTGAAAAATGGCACCGTATTT
>JBILJP010000064.1:0-17364 GCA_044377135.1 Fluviicola sp. | reverse complement strand
AGGTTTTATGGCCTCCTTTTTTGATTTCAACCGAACCGAATGACCACCGTATTGTTACACTAGATAAACCAACGATTTTAATGATGAAAAAATATATTCTATTTCTATTCGTGAGCTTTTTGGCAGGTTCCTTGAACGCACAGATTACCATTGATACAATTCGTTACAACGATGGTGAAACGAAGCTGGTTGGTATTTTGGTGAAACCTAAAAAAGTGACCTCTAAAACAAAAACCGTTATCATCGTTCATGAATGGTGGGGCTTGAATGCCTATCCGCAAACCCGCGCCAAGCAATTGGCCGAAGAAGGGTACATCGCTTTTTGTGTAGATATGTATGGTGAAGGAAAATTTGTGGAGACACCCCAAGATGCGCAAGCATTGGCAACGCCGTTTTACCAGGATCCGCAATTGCTTTACGGAAGATTTATGGCTGGTTACAATGCGTTGATAGCCGATGCAAGTGTCAACAAAGACAAAATGGTAGCTATCGGTTATTGTTTTGGCGGAAGTGTGGTGTTGAATGCAGCAAAAATGGGCGCTCCGGTTGATGCCGTTGTGAGTTTTCATGGAGGCTTAAAAGGTGTGCCGGTAGATGCGACCAAATTAACGGCCTCGGTTTTAGTATGTAATGGCGCTGCCGATTCGTTTGTTCCGCAAGAAGATATTGATGCGCTTCAAAAAGATATGACAGCCAATAGTGAAGATTATACCTTTATCAATTACGCTGAATCGACCCATGCGTTTACCAATCCGCAATCTACAGCTGTTGGAAAACAATTTGGAATATCAATTGCTTATAACGAGGCTGCCGACAAAAAAAGCTATGCCGATTTCATGAAGTTTGTAAAGAAAAAAGTGAAATAGTAACTTCGCTTCTATGGAGCGAAAACTGGTACTTTACATCGCAATGAGTCTGGACGGCTACATTGCTGCAGAGAACGACGATTTGAGTTTCTTATCGGCTGTTGAGCAAGAAGGTGAAGACTACGGATACGCCGAATTCATCAATACAATCGACACGATTATTCTGGGGAGAAAAACCTACGATAAGGTGATTTCGATGGGACATCCCTACCCAATGCATGGCGAAAAAGTGTACGTGATCACCCGTTCGGAAAAACCTTCTATTGGTTCGGTTGAATTTTATTCCGGTGATTTGAACGAACTTGTGGGTTTGTTAAAACAACAGCCCGGGAAAAATATTTTCTGTGACGGTGGAGCTGAAATTGTAAATCTGTTATTGAAAGCAGGTTTGTTTGATGAGATTACCATTTCGATCATCCCTGTATTGCTGGGTAGTGGAGTGCGGTTGTTTCAGGATGGGGGTGTAGAACAAAAACTCAAGCTGGTTTCTTCCAAATCGTTTCCTAAAGGGTTGGTTCAATTGCATTATACAAACTAAGCGAAATCCGTAGGCCAATTTCGTCCGTATATGTCGGTATGAAAACGCTACTGACTATTTTACCTCTACTTTTTATCGGTGCTTACGTAAGCAGTAAATCTTCCGATTCTTCATCGTCTGAAACGACTTCAGCGCAATTCAATTATTTGGCGCTGGGTGATTCGTACACCATCGGTGAAAGTGTTGATGAACACGAACGGTACCCCAATCAGCTTGCGGAAATTTTGTCAGATACTTACGGAACTGCTTTTAAAACGGAAATCATCGCCAAAACCGGCTGGACAACCGGCGATTTGAAAAATGCCATCCGCGAAGCTAAACTCGGTAATCGAAAATTTGATTTGGTTTCGTTGCTCATAGGTGTCAATAACGAATTTCAGCAACGCAGCGAAGAAGAATACACCACCGAATTCAAGGATTTACTTACACAAGCCATTGATTTTGCCGACGGTCGTGCTGACAGAGTAGTGGTGATTTCCATACCCGATTACGGTTATACACCTTTTGGTTCCGGACGTCAGTCAAGTATTTCCAAAAGAATTGATCGTTTCAATAAAATCAACAAACAAATAGCTGGGGAAATGGATGTGAAATATGTTTCGATTACCGAAATCTCGCGTCAAGGGCTGTCTAATACCGATTTGGTGGCTGCCGACGGTTTGCATCCTTCGGGAACGATGTACAAAAAGTGGGTGGATTTGTTGGTGGCTGAATTGAAAGAAACATTCTAAGTTTTGGGTTAATTAAGCCAAGGTTTGATCGTTTAATCTCCCGAAATTCTATCTTTGTGTTTCAATCCGAAATACAAACAGATGAGCACCATTGCAGCAAACAATCCAGCCCTTACTTCTTGGGTAGAAGTCCCTCAACATTCCGATTTCCCGATTCAAAACTTACCGTTTGGAATTGTTAAAACGAGCCAGCTTACACCGCGTGTTGCTTCTCGAATCGGCGATTTTGCAATCGACTTGAAGAGTTTGTATGTATTGGGATATTTGGAAAATCTACCGTTTGAACACAGCGATTTTGATTGCGGTACATTGAATGTGCTCATGAAACGCGGCAAAAAAGCCACGCGTGAGTTACGCAATCGTTTGTCGAAATTGTTTGATAGCAATTACACAGACCTCCAGAAAAATCAGGTTCACGTAGAGCAAGTCTTGATTCCGATTGATCAGGTAACCATGTGTATGCCTGTTGAAATTGGCGATTACACCGATTTTTATTCTAGCCGTGAACACGCGACCAATGTTGGAACCATGTTCCGCGATCCGGCAAATGCGCTTTTACCAAACTGGTTGTGGTTGCCTGTTGGTTATCACGGTAGAGCTAGTTCAATTGTCATCTCAGGAGAACCGGTTCGAAGACCGAAAGGGCAAATCAAACCCAATCCGGAAGAGCCGCCTATTTATGCTGCTTGTCGCAACCTCGATTTTGAGTTGGAAATGGCATTCATCACCTTCGATGGAAAAGCGTTAGGTGATCGTATTTCTACCGACGAAGCCGAAGACTTTATTTTCGGGATGTGTTTGTTTAATGACTGGTCGGCACGTGATATGCAAACGTGGGAATATGTTCCGCTTGGACCATTCTTAGCTAAGAATTTTGCGTCTTCTATTTCACCATGGATTGTAACATTGGATGCCTTGCAGGCGTTTAAAGTAGACGGTCCGGAACAATCACCGGAAGTATTGTCTTACCTGAAATATCAGGATCAAAAATCATACGATATTCAATTGGAAGTGTACATTCAGCCGGAAAATGCGGATGAAACAAAAATCTGTACTTCCAATTTCAAATACATGTACTGGAACATGGCGCAGCAATTGGCGCATCATACAGTAAACGGTTGTAATATCCGTTGTGGTGATCTGATGGGGTCAGGAACCATTTCCGGTCCAACACCTGATTCTTACGGATCGATGTTGGAATTGGCATGGAAAGGCACCAAACCACTTCCGATGAACGATGGTACGGAACGAAAATTCATTCAAGACGGTGATACAGTGATCATGAGAGGTTTTTCCTCAAAAGATGGTGTAAGAGTTGGTTTTGGTGAAGTGACAGGAAAGATTTTGCCGGCAGTTGATTAGAAAACTACTTTGTGGGGTCGCGATTCATCGCGACCCGCTGTTATCTTTTCCATTTTTAGGATTATCAATTATATACTGAGAAATCCTGCTAAATGCTTGTTGATTTCTTATGATATGATCATAAAATCTAGACTGCCATTCCAGGAAGATTCCGGTTTTTCTAACATCATAACTGCATCTTCCTTTATACCATCTGATGACTTTTGAAATAGTATCCTGAGTCATTGGATTGTTGATTCCTGTGATTCCTCCTTTTTTTATTTCACTTAGATTCTCTGTTTGGTCGCGATGAATCGCGACCCCACTGCAATCTTTTGCAAGATTGAGATAATAGCTATCAGGATGCTGTAAAATCAAAATCCCATGAATATGATCTGGCATCACAACAAATTCTCCCAAGTGGATGAAATTAAACTGCTTTGGAATTTCTTCCCAAAGTTCATGTGCCAGTTTTCCTGATTCATTCAGGATCATTTTTCCTTCCGCAATTTCCCCGAAAAAAGATGTTCTGTCTTTTGTTTTAATGGTGATGAAATAACATCCGTGCCAGCTGTAATTCCATGATCTTAACCTAAGTTGTCCGTTTTTGAATTTGTGTTTTTGATTCAGCATTTTGAGTGATTTCCTATTTAAGTTAGTAAGAATTATCAGTACAGAACTATTTTTCAGGGAGTTTTTTAGACCATCCTAACCACTCATTGTTAACACTTACTGAAACTTTTTTTCAGCAACAACACTTTCACTTTATCTTTGTTGTCATTAAATAAAAAGTTCTTACTGAATCTATGGAAATGCAAATCGATCTGGAGCAGGAACGCAAGGAAATCCTTTCGGCTTTTCGTGGCTTGTTGCGCGCAACCAAAAATCGTACTCGACAAGATACCAATCTGATTAGAAAGGCATTCGATGTTGCGGTGGAAGCCCACAAAGAAATGCGCCGTAAATCGGGAGAACCGTATATTTATCATCCGATTGCGGTTGCGCGTATCTGTGCCGAAGAGATGGGACTTGGTGCTACCGCAATTGCTTGTGCTTTGTTGCACGATACCGTTGAAGACACGCACATTACCTTAGAAGATGTAGAAGATTTGTTTGGTGCAAAGGCACGAAGAATCATCGACGGACTTACTAAAATTCCGGAAGTTTTCGATGAGAACGCTTCTATTCAGGCAGAGAATTTCCGTAAAATGTTGCTCACCATTTCCGACGATTTACGGGTGGTGCTCATCAAGTTAGCCGATCGCTTGCACAATATGCGCACGTTGCAAAGTATGCGCCCCGATCAGCAGTTGAAAATTGCTTCCGAAACCAAATTCCTGTATGCACCGCTAGCACATCGCCTGGGCTTGTATTCGATCAAAACGGAATTGGAAGATTTAGCCATGATGTACACCGAATCGGAAGTGTACAACATGATTCAAGCCAACTTGAAGTCGACCAAAGATGTGCGGAATCGGTTCATTCGCAGGTTTGTGAATCCGGTGCGTGAAGCATTGGCTAAAGAAGGATACAATTTCGATATCAAAGCACGCACAAAATCCATTTCTTCCATCTGGCGAAAAATGCAATCGAAAGATTTGCCGTTTGAGGAAGTTTTTGACTTGTTTGCCATCCGTATTATCCTGGATGTGCCAATGGATATGGAAAAGGCCGATTGCTGGCGTGTTTATTCGATCGTGACCGATTTTTACCAGCCAAGCCCTGATCGTCTGCGCGACTGGATTTCAACTCCGCGTGCCAACGGGTACGAATCGCTTCATACAACGGTGATGTCGCCGCAAGGGAAATGGGTAGAGGTTCAGATTCGTACCAAACGCATGGACGAGATTGCCGAAAAAGGATTGGCTGCTCATTACCGCTATAAAGAAAATTCGAAAGACGATTCCAAATTTGACCGTTGGATTTCCGAAATCCGGGAATTGATGGAAAATCCGGATGTGAACGCCATGGATTTTGTGGACGAGTTCAAAATGAACCTCTTTCACGAAGAAATCTATGTCTTTACCCCGAAAGGAGAATTGCGTGTATTACCTACCGGTTCTACCATTCTCGACTTTGCGTACGACATTCACAGCGACATCGGAAACAAATGTATTGGTGCGAAGGTGAATAACCGCTTGGTTCCGTTGAGCTATCAATTGCAAAATGGAGATCAGGTTGAAATCATTACGTCTTCGAAACAAAAACCGCACGAAGAATGGCTCCGAATTGTAGGGTCGGCAAGAGCGCGAAATAAGATCAAATCTGCACTCAATGAGCAACGAAAACTCATTGCACAAGACGGTCGTGAGATTTTGGAACGCAAGTTCAAACAACACAATATCAAATTTACTTCCGAAAATATTACGGTATTGGAACGGTTTTACGGCTTCCACTCGGCAACAGAATTGTATTTCCGCATAGCCAAAGGCAAGATTGATCTGGCTAAGTTGCGCGAAATTGAAAATGTGCACGGAATGTTGCAACTCGAGAAGAAAACTTCTACTGTTGCGAAAGACAAGCACGAGTTGGATGTGTATCCGAAAATCAACAAGAAAGAAGATACCATAATCATCGGTGAAGATTTCAAGAACATCCAATACCAAATGGCGCGTTGCTGTAATCCGATTCCGGGCGATAAAGTATTTGGTTTTATTACCATTTCTGAAGGAATCAAAGTGCACCGCAATAACTGTCCGAATGCCGAGCATTTGCAATCAAAAATGGCTTACCGCTGTGTGAAAGCGCGTTGGAGAAGTCAGGATTTGATTGAGCGTGTGGCGGCTATTCGATTGATTGGAATTGACGACGTGGGAATCGTGAACAAAATCACCGAAGTTATTTCCAAAGAACACAACGTCAATATGAGGTCTATTTCCTTTGAAACCGTTGACGGATTATTTGAAGGGAAAATCAAACTACTAGTTTACGACACAGAACATCTGGAGCAATTGATGCGCAAATTTGAGCTCGTTGACGGAGTAAAACGTGTGGAGCGCTGGGATACGGGAGAGGAGTAAGAGCTGTTTTGTTATTGTTAACAGTTTGTGAATAACCTTGGTCTGTACTTCGGGGAAAAATCATTACTTTTGCCCTTTCAATTCGGTCGCATGCAACAGCAGGATCTTCAGGACACGGTTCGTAACATTTTCTCGGCTTATCTCGAGCAAAATGGCCACCGTAAAACACCCGAACGTTTTGCCATTCTGGCAGAAATCTATAGCTACGAAGGGCATTTCGACATCGAATCACTGTACATTAAGATGAAAAATCAGAATTACCGTGTTTCGAGAGCTACCCTTTACAATACCATTGAATTATTACTGGCTTGTAATCTGGTACGCAAACACCAATTCGGTAAAAACATTGCTCAATTTGAAAAATCGCACGGTTCCAAACAGCACGATCACGTGATTGTAACCGATACGGGGGAAGTGATTGAGTTTTGTGATCCGCGTGTGCAAAACATCAAAGCAACCATCGAGGAGATTTTCAATGTGAAAATTCAACACCATTCGCTCTATTTTTATGGTGTCAGAAATCAACCAACTTCAGAAAACGATCAATAGTGCAATTAACGTTCAATATAACTGTAGTGCCCACTCATGCTGTTTTGAAGCTAAGTGGTCGCATACTCTCCGATGAAGGATTAGCAGAGATTCTATCGAAAGTAGAAACAACCATTGCCGCCGGATCGAAAAACTGGTTGTGTGATGTGGGTGAGTTGACCTATTGCAACAGTACAGGATTGAATCTTTTTGTACGCATTTTAACCAAATCGCGCAGTGCAGGTGGCGATTGTTCATTGGTGAACCTGCAACCAGGCGTTCAAAAATTGTTTGAATTGTCCAAATTAAACGAAATTTTTACCAGCTACGCTTCCATTGAAGAAGCAATGGAGCGATATAACACAATTTCATGAAAGTAGATGTTCTTTTAGGATTACAATGGGGTGATGAAGGAAAAGGAAAGATTGTTGACGTCCTTACACCAAATTATGACATTATTGCACGTTTTCAAGGTGGACCAAATGCCGGTCATACATTGGAATTTGAGGGTGTAAAACATGTATTACATACAATTCCGTCGGGCATTTTTCATGCAAATGTGATAAATCTGATTGGTAATGGAGTGGTGATTGATCCGGTAGTTTTTCAAAAAGAATTGGAAAAATTGGCACCTTTCAAGATCAACATCAAAGAGCGCTTGGTACTTTCCAAAAAAGCACACTTGATTTTGCCTTCACACCGTTTGCTTGATGCAGCTTCTGAAACCGCAAAAGGGAAAAATAAAATCGGTTCTACGTTAAAAGGAATCGGACCTACATACATGGACAAAACCGGTCGTAACGGATTGCGTGTTGGTGATATTTTCTTGCCGACATTCAAGCAGAAATACGATGCTTTAGTTGAAAAACACATCGGAATGCTGAAACATTATGAAGGGTTTGAATACAACCTGGAAGAATTGGAAGGTCCATGGATGGAAGGAATTGAAATCTTACGCGGTTTGAAAGCCGTTGATAGTGAGCATTATTTGGATCAGGCATTGCGTGCAGGTAAAAAAATCTTAGCCGAAGGCGCACAAGGAACCATGTTGGACATCGATTTTGGAACCTATCCGTATGTGACTTCGTCTAACACCGTAACAGCAGGAACGTGCACCGGATTGGGAATTGCTCCTTCAAAAATCGGGAATGTAATCGGTATTTTTAAAGCTTACTGTACACGCGTTGGAAGCGGACCTTTCCCAACCGAATTGTTGGATGAGGTTGGTGAACAAATCCGTCAGGAAGGTCGTGAATTCGGTTCTACAACCGGTCGTCCGCGCCGTTGTGGCTGGATCGATCTTCCGGCTATGAAATATGCGATCATGATCAACGGGGTTACCGAATTGGCCATGATGAAATCGGATGTATTGGATAAATTCGATACCATCAGAGCGTGTACGAAATACCGCATCAACGGTGAGGAAATCGATTATTTACCATACGATATTGATGGCGTGACCATCGAACCAATCTGGGAAGACATTCCGGGGTGGGGACAAGATTTGACAGCTTTGACCTCTTATGAATCTTCTCCGCAAGCGTTGAAAGATTATGTAGCATATTTGGAACGACATTTGGAAGTGCCGATTACAACTGTTTCGGTAGGTCCGGATCGTATACAAACATTGGCAACACGATAAGTAGTGGGAAAACTCCAACATACCTTTAAAGTTGCGCTTTTTTTGAGCGCAATTTTTTTGTGTCGACTCTCCGTCTGGGCGCAGACAGATTGGTTGGAGTTATTGCCAGGTGCCAACCAACTTTCTTACGACGAAAAGACAGGTGTTCAGCGACTTAACGGGATGATCAACTTTACCTATCAGGGAAACACCATGTATTGTGATTCGGCGCATTACAAAGCCAAAACGCAAGAAGTGTGGGCCTACGGAAAAGTGCATCTCAACAAACGCGATACGCTGAATCTCTTTTGCGATTCGTTGTATTACAATGGTAAAACGCGCATGGCAAAATTGTGGGGAAACGTGCGTGTACGCGATCGCGAATACAAACTCACCACCGATACACTGGAATACGATGCTAAGAAATCTCGGGCTATTTATCGGTACGGCGGTCGCATTGAAAACATTACAACAAGTGAAGTGTTGACCAGTCGGGTAGGCTACTTTAACCCGAATACGGAAGAAAGTTTCTTTCGTGGGAATGTGGTGTATAAATCGCCCGAGCTGAAGATGACCACCGACACCTTGCAATACAACTACCTCAAACACCGGGTTTACTTTTTCGGGCCAACCAATGTAACGAACAAAGAAACCAAGCTGTACTGCGAAAAAGGGTGGTACAATGTACAAACTGAAGAGGGTGTTTTGCAAGGAAATGCCCTAATTGATCAGAAACCGCGACTCATTCACGGCGATAGTTTGTATTACAATCCCAAGCAAAAAATCGCGATTGGTAAAGGGCATATTTCCGTTTTGGATACCGCGCAGAAAGTAGAATTCAGAGGCGGGCATTTTTATTCTAACGAATTACTGGGAAAAGATGTGCTTTCCGACCAACCGTGGGTGCGTTTAATGAAATCGAAAGACACCGTTTATTTCCGCGCCGACACACTGATTCATCAACGTGATACGCTTAACAAAACGCTGAGTGTTTCCGGTAAATGCAATGTCAAGATCTTCCAAAACAACATTCAGGGAACGGCAGATAGTTTGTATTACGACAAACCTGCAGGATTCATGGATATGTGGGGAAGTCCGCATTTTTGGAGCCACAATTCAGAACTGAGTGGTGATAGCATTCGCGTGTATGTAAAGAATGACTCGATCATTGAAAAAGTGCACTTGCGTTACAATGCATTTGCCGCCAATGAAGTGGATTCTGGCAACTATTACAATCAACTTGCTGGAAAGGAAATTTGGGCTTATTTCAAAGAAAATGAATTGGTAAAAGCACAAGTATTGGCCAATGCACGAACGGTTTACTTTCCTACTGATACAGTAAAAACGGATACTTCCGTAGTGATCGACCGAAAAGGAATGAACCGCATTTATGCTGCCGATCTGAATGTTTATTTAGATAGCGGAGAAGTAACAGGAATCACGTTTATTCGTCAACCCGAAGGCATTTTCTACCCCATGGATCAGCTTGATCCGCAGGAACAGTTTTTACAAGGATTTACCTGGAGTCCGCTGTTACGACCAAAAAGCTGGCGCGAGATTGTGGGGGAGTGGTGAAATTTTGCGCAAAACTGAATTGCAATGGGAATTTATACTGAAAACCAACCTGAAGTCCAACAACAACAAGCTTGCTTTGAAGAATTGATTTTAACGGGAAAAAGACCCTCGTTGATTCCATTACTGATCTTGCGGATTTTTACCATTGTGTTTGTTTTGTTTCCGTTTCTTTTAGTTGTTGTAATGAGTGCAAAAGGTGGATTTCACCCGAAGTATTTGTTTGGAGTTGCAATTGCGACATTGCCAGGTGTGTTTTTCCTTCGCCTGTTGTTGTGGAATCTTTATGGTCGGGAAGTCATTCGCATTGAAGTTGACGGGATTCGTTCTTTTTGTGATTACAAGTATTTCTTAGGTCGGAAAAAAAAACTGATTGGCACTCTTTTTTATTGTGATCTCATCGAAATGGAACATAAGGAGTCTGAGAAAGAAGGACTCATTGATGAAACAGCCGAAATTCCTAAAGTGAAATTTGGTATTCGAAATGAAGAAGGAATAATCCTTTCGCATTTTCATATTCCGATTCCTGATCTTGAACAATTCTTCACTCGTGTAAATTCATTAGAAGAAACGCTTCCTAAAATGAAGTGGGGCAATGAAGAATGAGTTAAAACTGCATGTAGGTATAAGATGAAATGGATTTTATGAGTTGGTATGTTTCGTAAACATATAAAACCATCATTAATGAAATGGCAATCCAGATCAACCGAGCAGCAGCCCATTTTTTAATCAATTCTTTGCTAGAATCTGTTGCCCAAACAATGAGCATGATCAACCCGATAATGGGAATTCCAACAATCACAAAATTAGCCAACCATGTTCCTAAAGTGGGGTTTTGATCATCTTCGAAATTGGATTTTTGCTGAAAGTAATTGTAGGTAAGAATACTTGCAATGATTATCATAATGATAAAGACCGTAGCTAATACGGCGAATATTCCCGAAAACGAATCTGATAATTCAAGTAAGCTACCCAATAATAAAGCGTTTAAACCGATTCCTGACGTAATACCCCAAAACTGCATAATGGCCCAATTTCGTCTAATTCGGTTTTGATGATCGCTCGCCCAAATTGCGAGTAAAACAGGTCCTGCGAGCGGAATAGCTGCTAACAAGAAATTGCCTAACCACTGCATGGAAGTCAATGTTTGAGGTGCTTTGATTTTTTTCCATTTATCAATTGTTTCAACACGATCTAAAAGGTTTTCATTTTCTTTAGGCTCTTCTTTTGTTTGATTGTTTAAGTGTCTGTGACTAACAATTGAATAGAGGATGAGTGTTAGTGCAAACGGAATAAAAAGTGATTCCAAGAGTACGTTGAGTGGTGTGTTTGAAGGAATACTAAAGTTCGATTGAACAATTCCATAAAGAATGTAGCTGATTTCACTTAATACGAAGTATACTCCCCCAAAAAGCAACCAATAAAAAGATCTTTTTTGACGTAGCACGTTTGTGCCTATAAATGCTATTCCAACGAGCATAAAAGCAAGTGCCGGTAAATTACGCAAGAGTGTATATTGAATGAAATTGATAATATTGGTTGTTTCAGACAAATTATCGAATATTGAAGGGTATTCATATAATTCATAAAAATTAAAAGCAATCCATAATCCGGATAATCCGGTAAGAACGACTGCAATAATGCGTTTGGTGTTGTTACGGTTTTGATAAGAAGCTAACCCAAATAATCCAATAGTGAAATAATTCCCGGTAACGACGATGAAGTTAAGCCAATTGAAGAGAGAAATGGATTTCACATTCGAACTGTTAACCAAATAGCGAATTCGAAAATAGATCATTAACAAACAAGCTAACCATGCGGTTATTGTTAAAATGAGGGAAGTGTTTTTATGTTGCATGATTTTATGTTTAAGTGTTACCAAGATACATAAAATGCCAGATAAGGATAATCGTTAACTAATTTCAATTTCTACTCTGTTTTGCGAAGCCGTTTCTAACCGTTAGAAACGTTTATTCCCTTGTTATTACTGAGTTTTAAATCAGTCTTAATGTAAAATGATCACCAATTTTCACTGACTTATTACCGAAAAACCACTGAAATAATGTGAACTTAAATTACTCACCCAAAATCGAACCTCACACGGATGTTTCTGAAATCTCTCGACTCCATCGTTTAAATATGAATGGCGAAATCGGACTTCGTTTTCGGTCGATTGTTATTTCAACCCGCTTGTTTTTCACAAACCTGTAATTAAAACTGAAAACTCCATAGGAAGTAACTCCATATTTTTGTCCAATATCCGTGATGTAGTTAAACCTAAATCCAAGACGTTCCAATGCCAGCTTATCTATCAGGCAACTGTTTTTTTCTTCACCCATAATACCTTCAAGGATAATGATGTTTTTCGCTAAGACTTTCATCGTCTCGGAAGCAATTGTTTTGACCGATTTACGTACCTCGCTGTGGTAGTAATTTTTACATGTAATATCACAGAAACGCTTGTCAGATCGTCCAATTAATTGTTTGTTACAGATCACACATTGTCGGTGTGAAAAATCATTTTTTTGACACATAACTTGTTGTTTTCTTAATTAAGTTAGTGAAAAACATGATTTAATGAAAAGGGGAGTGTTGTTTTTTGATGAAAAAAGGGAGAAAAAGAATGAGGTTGGTATAGGGGGAAATAAAAGTTTCTAACCGTTAGAAACACTTATCCCTTTGGTATTACTCGGTTTTATAAAATCAAAAGAGATCTCAAGGTTTTAGATAAAATCGACTAAATTGATTCGATATTCAGAAATCTCTTTCCTTGAAAAAACACCTGAATTTAGATTGGAAACATATCCGTTTCTAACCGTTAAAAACACTTATTCCCTTGGAAACATTGACTTTGTAGCATTATACCACAATTTCGTTACTATTAACCGGTAGCACAAACTCATCCAGAAAATCAATTATTTCCGTCAACTCTTTCTGTGAGTCGGGACTAAGTAGTGTCCATTCAACTGAATGACGCAATCTTTTTACATCACAAAAACGCAATTGTCTGACCGTTCCTTTTTCAACAGTCGCATCCAGATAAAGCGTCTTGAGTTGAATTCCGGTGATACATGTCAGCGATTTACCATTCATGCTTCCTTTACTGATGTTCAGTTTGGCAATAAGTGGCGCATGACACCATTTAAAAATATCATAGGCCACAAAATCGCCCAGAGAATAGATGATCAAACTTTGTTTTTCCTCACCGGTAATTTGATCCTGGTAATTGTAAAAAGAAAGCGGTTGCGGATTGTGTGGATGTCCACCTAGAATCAAATCAACGCCTGCTTCGCGACAAATGCGCTCAATAGTATCAATGATCTGTTGATCTGGAAATGGTTGATAGGCGCATCCCATGTGTAAGGAGGCGGCAACCAAATCTGCTCCTCTTTCCCGCGCAAGCTTGGCTTGTTGAATGATAGGCGAAATATCCGGATTCGGCTCGTTTAAACAAATGTGATTGCACAACCAAGGAGTTTCTGCAGGAATCGTTTCCATATTGAGTGAAAACGTCCAAGCCAAAAACGCGATCTTAATGCCGTCGCGTTCCAGAATCGGAAAGTTGTTGTAGTCTTCCTCTGTTTTCGCTGCTCCCGTGTAAGCAATGCCTTTTTCAGAAAGAAAATCAAGAGTAGCGAGTAAGCCGTCAGATTGCTGATCAAGTGAATGATTATTCGCAACCGAAAGAATGTCGTAACCACCGTATTTTCCGAAAGCAGAGAAAACGTCAAAAAGTTCTGAACTTCCGTTGAAATACATGTTGTTGAGCATCACTTCCGGAACGGCAGACGGTTTTTGGGAGGTATCTATTGGTGTTTCAAGATTGGCAAATACAATGTCTGATGAAAAGAAAAATTCACCTACTTCATCCCACAAATAACTGCATGTTTCCTTGTTAATACAGGTGTAAGGCATTAAATCACCGCCGGCACTAATGGTAATTGTTGTTTCGGGAATGAAACCGTCAGGTATTTTGGGTTGTAACGGACGTTTGAATTGAGCTGCGATTCCTGAGTTTTCTTCGGCTTCTACAATGGCTTTGTAATAGTATTTGTAGCCAAGGTACAAGCGTTCGTTGGTCGACATTTTCAACGGATCTTCATGATGTCCTTTGAGCGGATAAACATACTTTTTACCGAAGATGGAACGAACACGAAAACCGAACCGCACCAAACGTGTGAGCAGTTTTCCTTTTAAGGAAATAGCACGAACCGGGTTGTAAGTGTTGTAATCGATCATGTTTGTTTTTCCAAATTATCGAGAGCCAAGATACCATTTTATTTTACCACTGAATTCCGTGGCTTCGTTGATGAGATTTATAACTTCATTGAGAACATGGAAACTGAATAACTTAAAAACTCAAAAAATGGTTACCTTTCGTAGACGATTACATTAAAGAGAAAACAATTCGAATGACTGATCAGGAAATCATCTCATCCATACGCAAAGGCGAGCGCGAACAAGCGATTCGGTTTTTGTATCAGGAGTTTCCTAAAATCAAAGCATTGATTCTGAAAAGCGGCCTCAATGAAGTGGTGGCAAAAGAAGTATTCAATGACAGTTTGTTACTCTTGATCGAAAAATTACAGGATCCGAATTTTGAATTAACCTCGAAGCTGACTACCTATTTATATGGGATCAACCGCTTCATGGTGAAGAATGAAATGCGCAGGCAAAACAAAACGGCTTACGAATTAGAGTGGAGTGATACCCTCATTATTTCGGATGCCGATTTGGGGTACGACGTTGAAAAAGAAGAGCGTTTGAGTCAATTGGATAAAATATTGACCCAGGTTTCCGAAAAGTGCCGTCAGATATTTGAATTATTTTATTTCCGAAAACAATCCATGGAACATATTTCCAAAACCTTGAATTACTCAAGTGTCAACTCGACGAAAACGCAAAAATACAAGTGCATTGAGCAGGCGTATCAATTGGCGAAAAAGCATGTTTCTCAACCTGAATCACTCTTACCATGAGATCGTCTTTAGAACAATTTGAACGCGTTTCCGATTATGTTTCGGGGAAATTGACAGAGTCGCAACAAAGTTTGTTTGAACTCGAAATGAGCAATGATCCGTTTTTACAGGAACAGGTTGCTTTCCAGAAAGACATGGTACGTGTGATAGAGCGAAGAGCTTTGCGCAGTGAAATCAGTGCAGTGGCAAATACCTATGCAGTGGGCGGAATGAGTTTATTGAGTAAGTTGTTAATCGGAACCGGAAGCGCAGTTGTGATCGGAGTGCTGTGTTATTTCATCTTCATGAACCCTAAAACCGAGCAAAAACCGCAAGTGGCTTCGGTCGAAAGATCTAAATCGGAAGAACATTCTCCGGTACAAAACGACGAGGTTAATATCGGAGTAGATAATCAGAAAACAACTCCAACAACTCATGTAATGACCGTAGATGAATTCATGGCATTTATGAAAAAACAAGAGCAAGATCCATCTTTCCAAAATTTATACGGGTCTTTTATGGCTCCCCCGTTACTTGGCTATAAGAAGGATTCATTAGTTTCTGATAACTCTGGGTTTGTTTCCATTCCGTCCGATTCGTTAATCAAAGAATCTGTTCCAACGATTGAGCAAAAACGCGCTTATGTCGGTTCTTGGCGCACCAGCCCGATGTCGCGTGCGAAAGCAAGTAAGATTCCCGGATTAAGAAAGCAGATCAAATCGCGCAAAAAAGCAGCAACCGTTTATGTAACCGACGAAGAAGGAAACATTTTGCACAATGCGAAGATGACGTTCTCTTATTTCGGAGAGCAACGCACGGTACTCATCGATGGTGTCTACGGGTTTGACTTGTATAGCGATATCAAAACAACGGTGGTCATTGAGCTGGAAAACGGCGATAAAGCGTTGATTGAAAATGTTGATTTTAAGCCGCGATACAGCACTTATATTGAGATAGACGGTTATACAACCGCTAAAAAAGGGAAACAGGAAGCCGCTTCCGAATCGGGAATTAAACGCATAGATTAAGAGCTGGTTTAAATCTTTCCTTTTTCAGAAAGGAGGATGGCGATAGGTCGGGTTTTGGTAAATTGAGAGAAAATGATGATCATGATTACCGTGATCGGTACACTCAGGAACATGCCTGTAATTCCCCACAATGTTCCCCAAAGTGCGAGGGCAATGATAGCAACCAGCGGACTGATATTGAGTGAATTCCCCATGATTTTGGGCTCTAAGATGTTGCCGACGATAAACTGAACGCTTCCCAATGAAATTAAGGTGGCAATGCAGGGGCTAAACGATCCGAATTGCACCAGACAAAAGGCAGCAGGCAACAACACGCTGATCAATAATCCGATGAGCGGAATGAAGTTGAGCAGGAATACCAAAAACGCCCAAAAAATCGGGGTGTCTACGCCAATTATCAGCAAAACGATAAAACTGATAACGGCCGAAATGAGATTGACCAACGTTTTTAATCCGATGTAATTGGCCACCGATTTCTCAATTTTTTCGATGATGACCAACACACGCAAGTATTGATGAGTCTTGGGGAATAATCCACGTAATTTGGTGGGGAAATTGCTTTCTTCCAGGAAAATAAAGACTACATACATCAACACAACAACCGTATTCTCAACCATTCCGCGGAGCGATGAAAAGATGGATGAAAACAATGTTCCGAAGTTGAAATTACCGGCATATTCCTGTAGTAACTTCATCGTGTCGATGTTAAATAGTTTATTGATGTCGTTGGTAACGATCGTCACATTGGCTCCGTAAGTTTCGTATGATTTGGCCAAGATTTCGATATTCACCGCCAATAATCGACCGATAAATGTAAAGGTGGCAAAGATCAATCCCGACATAATAATATTGGTGACCCATCCCGGAAACCACCGATGGATAAACGGAATTTGGTTGAGTTTCGATTTGATTTTACGCACCAACAACCAAATTAACAAAGCAAAAATAAAGGGAATGATGAGCTGTTGCCCCAAAATCAGTGCTACCACCGACAGGGAAAGGACAATCATGAGTGCTGCTGCGTTCCGGATATTCATAGGTTCGAAGATAGGTAAATTTGAGTTGGGAGTGTTCAACGAACTGTGTCATTGTTCCATTCTATCACCAAAGTATTGATTTAATTCGTTTCGTATAATATTCCAGGAAAAGATTTGTCCTTCC
>JBILJP010000380.1:0-4829 GCA_044377135.1 Fluviicola sp. | reverse complement strand
AAGAAAGATTCCGTGCGTTTGAACGTACTTTCAACCGGAGATAAAACAACCTGGAAAACCCCGAATCGGTTCACGGAATTGAATCAGGTGAATTTCGGAACCAGTAACAAATACTTGGTTGGTTTGTACTCAACCGATACCACCGAAGAAAAACGTTGGTCGGGTTTTGTGTTGGATTGCACGTCTGATAATTGGACGATTTTTGCTGATACCGCGCAACGTTTCGAAACCAACCGCACGCTTTCCAATCACGCCAAGCCGAAGATCTCGCCAGATGAGACCTACATACAATTCGGAGTGTGGAATGCACCGAAAAAAGATTTCAAAGATACGTTGACCGAAGCCGAGAAGGTGAAAATCGATGTGTGGCATTGGCAAGACGATCGCATTCAACCGCAACAATTGTCTGAATTGAAACGCGATGAGAATAAATACAATGCTTATATCTACACACTTTCCGATAAAAAAACGGTGCAGATAGGTCGCGATTCGCTCGATCTTCAGTTTCCTTCCAAAGCAACCAATCGTTTTGCCTTGGCAATCAATGACGAGAAACACGAAGCTGAAAACTGGCGTGTGCCGCTTCCGGCCAATTATTACCGGGTTGATTTGAGCAACGGAAATGTATTGCCTTTGCGCGATGAAACGGTGTTTGACGCCTCACTTTCGCCATCCGGAAGGTATTTTGTGTATTACAACGAAATCAACCGCCATTGGTATTCGATGGATGTAGGTGTGGAAATTGAAACCTGTCTTACCTGTTCGGTAAAAACCAATTGGTGGGAAGATTTGAATGGAAGTCCAACGATTCCTACTCCAATAGGCATTGTGGGCTGGACCGGAAACGAATCGGGTGTGTTGGTGCAATCCGAACACGATATTTGGTACTACGATTACAAATCAACGCGATTGACTTCCGTAACACAACGTTTGCGCGAGCGCGAAGGCGATACCAATTACCGGTATACGCTTTCCAATTTCGTAGCCGATTCATCGTTGTATTACCCGGATAATTTATGCCTTACACAGTTTAATCAGCAAACCAAAGCGATGAACGTGTACCGTGTTTCGGGTGCTTTTCCAAATTTAAGTTATACCCTGATTGCGGGTTCCAATCACAATTATGTAGGATTGAAACGCGCCAAAAATGCGCAAACAATTTTGTTTCAACGTCATTCGAATGCCGACTATCCGGATGCGTTTATTTCCATGAAAGCGGGCGCGCCTGAAAAACAAATTTCGTTGACGAATCCGCAACAATCCGAATACAATTGGTCTATGGTGGAATTGATCAACTGGACCAGCTATGACGGTTTGGAACTGCAAGGATTGGTGTACAAACCCGAGAATTTTGATGTCAACAAAGAATACCCGTTGTTGGTGTATTTCTACGAATTGTATTCCGACGAATTGCATAATCACTACGCCCCTAAACCTACGGCATCCATTATTTTCCCAACGGAATATGCCTCTGCAGGTTATGTGGTGTTTATTCCGGACATTCGTTACAAACCCGGTCATCCGGGCAATGGAGCCTACGATTGCATCATGAGTGGAACCGATGCCGTATTGCGGAAATATTCCAACATCGACCCGAAACGCTTGGGCTTGCAAGGTCAAAGCTGGGGGGGTTACCAAACCGCGCAAATGATTACGATGACCGATCGTTATGCAGCGGCAATGGCCGGAGCGGCTGTGAGCAATATGTTCTCGGCTTACGGCGGCATTCGCTGGGGAAGTGGTTTGAGTCGTCAGTTTCAGTATGAACACCAACAAAGTCGCATCGGAAAAACCATTTGGGAAGCACCCGAATTGTACATAGAAAACAGTCCGTTGTTTCAGTTGCCGAAAGTAAAAACACCGTTGTTGATCATGCACAACGATTTAGACGGTGCCGTTCCGTGGTACCAGGGAATTGAGTTATACATGGGTCTGCGACGTTTGCAAAAACCGGTTTGGTTATTGAATTACAACGGAGAAGACCACAACCTGATGCGCAACGCCAACCGCATTGACTTGAGCATTCGTATGCGTCAGTATTTCGATTATTACCTCTTGGGCGCCCCAATGCCTGTTTGGTTGAAAGAAGGAATTCCGGCTGTTGACAAAGGCGAGAAATTCGGGTTGGAAACGGTTGACTAATAATAATCAAGTTTGGGTTGTATTTAGCGCATTTATTCTTTATATTTGTTTAAAAGCAAATATTATGACATACAGCAAAATAAATGAAACTATACAGTCCACTGAATCTTTTCATAAGAGTTGGAACGAAGCGATTGACCAGCTAATTATAGATAATGACTTAAACAAAGAGTCGTTTAAAATATCAACAATATTAGAAAATCAGGTTTACGCACCAGTCAAGAAAGATTATCATATTGTCGGAAAATATATTCAATATCTTATATCAAAAGATGAGAGGGTTATTGGATTTATTTGTGGCTTTCTAGCGAATAATAAATCTTATTCTGAAATCTATTCTTACCCCAATTGACAATAGATTTATTTGATTAGTCTGAATCATACGACTAAACAATTTTAGTAAAATCAAAAATTCGTAACACATAATCTTCCTTTAATCTACTAATTCACTTGCGGACAGCGCCAATTCAAGGAAGCGAAGTTAGAAAAATGGCTGTTTCGTTGTGTTTTGTCAAAAGCGCTTGCGTTCCAGATCCCCGATCTGACACTTTTGACCTTAAAACACAGAAAGAGCCATTTTTCACGAGTGGCTATGAATGGCGTAAAAGGATGTTTTGCTTACTTTTTCAGCCTTGGCAAAAAGTAAGAGTAAATCGTGTTAAGAATAAGCCAATCAATAGATTTATTCCAAATTTTTATTTTAAAGTGGATACAGAAAATTATCGGCGCGATAATTGATTTATTCCCCGAAAAAACGGTTATGAAACGTGTGTTTTTCGGTTTGGTTGGTTTGATTGTTTTCACATCATGTGGAACACCGTCTGATCGTGAAGCGGTCAGTTTGCCGGAAACAACCCAGCAAGGACCTGATACTCGGCGGCGGCTGGAAACCGAAGAGCTACAGCCAGAAATCAGAGAGACGGAAGCGAATTCCAACAACAGCGATTCAGCTGTAAACCCGGTAATCATTGAAGATACGCCGGTTGAACAACCTCTTCAGAAAAACAGCGATAATGGCGCGGTTCATTATTTCACCGGAACGAAAAAAGTAGCCGTACGCATCACACCCTGGAAAAATAATCAACGCGAAGTGATCTGTTATGCCATGAATGGCGAAGTGACGTTTACGTTTGAAGATGTGCGCCGCGATTATACTGTTTTTACTGAGGTCGTTTCGTTTCACGAAAATGGAGCAGCCAATCGCATTCACGTCAGTTCCAATCCGGGGGCGAGTCTCTATTATTACGAAACCAATTATTCTTTCGACGAGGAGAATTATCCGTTGCAGAAGGAAGAAATCGAATACCCGCAAACTTTAGATAAAATGTTGGATAACGTGCGTACGTGGAATCGCGAAAAACGGGTTTGGGAATGATCTGGTTGTAGGGGCGTGTCGCGACCCCATCAAATGGCTTCCCACGAATGCACTTCAGCCTTAGGCTGATGCTCGCCTAACGGACTCGCTCAGATAAAATGCCTGATAAAATGTGTAATTGGAACGGGAAATCGTTGCTTTTGCCGGCTCGGGATGCGTCTCTTTTTCGGGACTTTGAAAACATTGCTTTTGCCGGCTCGGGATGCATCCCGAGCCTACAGCAATATCAACGTCTTTTGGTTGTTTTTTGTCCGCGGGTTTGGCGTTTCCCGTATTTTTTCATCATTTCTTCCTTGTGATCTTTGCGCACGTTGGTCTTTTTGTTCTTCGCTTTTTTCTCGTGGAAGGCCGGACCAACATCTTCGCGTTTCGGGAGTTTCACCAATACATTCGGCATTACTTCGCGCGGTTTTTCGTATTCGATCAACACATCCGAAATCTCTACTTCGGCAGGTAATTCACCAACAGGAATGGTGAACTGCATAAAGGCCTCGATGTCCGCAATGCGTGTGTCATCAACAGGTGTGATAAACGAAATGGATTGTCCTTTTTGGTCGGCACGCCCCGTTCTACCAATGCGGTGAATGTAATTTTCGGTGACTTCCGGAATATCGAAATTGATTACATGCGATACCTCTGTAATGTCCAAACCACGGGCAATAAGGTCGGTGGCGATGAGCAAGCGGTAAATACCGTTCTGGAAGTGATTTACGGAGTTGAAACGGAAATTTTGCGACTTGTTGGAGTGAATCACACCTACTTCGTGTTCCAAAATCGGTTCCATCTCATCAAACAACAAATCGGCCAAGGTTTTACTGGAAACGAACGCCAATACCTTGTTCATCCCGTTGTCGGAAGCTAATAGGTGCTTCAGCAAATTCACCTTGGTATAGAAATTCGGCAGGTGATACGCCAACTGACTGATTTGTTCCAGAGGCGTTCCCGCAGAAGCAGCTTCTACTTTCGTCGGGTGATTAAAATGTTCATCCAAAAACGCTTCTACTTCTTCCGAAAGCGTGGCCGAGAATACCAGATTCTGGCGTTTGGCCGGTAAATATTCAAACAAACGCGTCAACTGCGGACGGAAACCAAGTCCTAAGGTTTCATCCACTTCATCAATGATCAGGCGTTTGATGTGTTTTAATTGCAGAGAACCTTTCAGCGCCAAATCGAGCAACCGACCGGGAGTTCCCACCAAGACATCCAATCCTTGCAACACCATGGCTGCCTGGGTATTGATATTAGCTCCACCGTATACGCCACCGGCAACCACGCTCATGTTGGGCGTTAGTTTTTCCACTTCGCGCACCAC
>JBILJP010000379.1:0-4847 GCA_044377135.1 Fluviicola sp. | reverse complement strand
TATCTAAAAACGTATCGATATTTCATTCAGGCTGTTGAAAAAGACAACTTATTGTATTTATCCTACAAACAACTTGGCGTTTTAGTGATCGATATGAAACTAAAAAAGGTTGTAAAACTGATTCAACGAAAAACAAAATCCCCTACTCTTTTTATAGTAGAAGAAAATGGTTTGAATTTATTAATCGAGTCAAATTACAACTCTAATTTTGCTAATGAATTCACCTTATCTATTTCAACTAAAAAACTGAAGTTCAAAAAGCAGTATAAGCGACTCCCGGGTGTCCTACTTTATTTAATCAATCGAAAAAACGGAGGTTATTGTTTTATATTTTCAAATTATCTTTTTGAAATAGATGCAAAAGGCAATCTGTATAAATCTACTTTACCAAAGACATTATTGCGGTTACAAGAATCAGAGAAAAATGAACTGATCCTTTCATTTTGGCAAGGTGGCATCGAGATTTTAAAACCAAATAGTCTTTACAAAGATCAACAGAAAAAACTGTTATTTAATTCTATTTCAACTACAAGCATTTGTTATGACAACGAAAATGGCACATGGATTAGCACGCATGGAAATGGCATTTACTATTCATCTCCAAAGAAGTTAACTTTCGAAAAAATAGTAGAAAACAATGTGGCACAGAATACGTTTGATCTCTATTCGAATAATAACAAGTTATACCTAAATAAAAACAACGAGTCTCTTTACGAGGTGATTAACAAAAATATACACCTAAAGCATGATCTGAAAAAAGAATACAACAGTTTTCTTACAGTTGGTGGTAAAGACTGTTTAATTGGTTTTAATTCCATTTTAATAAACAACAAAAATATAGAAGAAAGACATGTCATGTTTTCAAATTGTTTTTCGCGGGTGATTTATAAAAACTACTTGCTACTAGCTAATTTTGGATCCGTTACTTTTATTGATGTTACAGATAATTTCAATGCACTCATTTTTCTCAGAAGCGATATTAAACGAGTTACATCGTTGGAGCTTGTGAACAATGATTTATACATAGGAACTACCACCGGTCTATTTTGGGTTGAAAATTTCACCGATTATTTAACCAATCGATCTTTATTAAAAACAATCAAACCAACACCCTTAAAAGGACACCCAGGATTCGAAGAAGCGTATGTGAAAGACATCATTCATAAGAAAAATCAACTCTATATTGCCACCATCGGAAGTGGTTTGCTGGTTTACAACACCAGTACTGAGCAACTAACGAAAATTGAAAAAAAAGATGGTTTATTTTCAAACAACCTTGAAGATTTAGACCTGGTAGGCAACAGTATCTTCACCATCAGTTTCAATGGAATCAATGAAATAAAACAAACTCGAAACCACTATAAAATCAGAAAATTTGCCAGTTCCAAGGAGTTAAAAATTAATAATCCTTTTCGCATTCACTACTTTAAAGGATTTCTCTATTTATTACACTCAAGTGGTTTAGGCAGATTGAACTTAGAAGTCCACCAAACGCATTCAAAAAAAAACATACCTTGTTACATTACCGAAATACAATCGGATAACATTCATTTCAAAGGAATCGTTAACAAATTTCCATCTACAATAAAACTGAAAAAATCTACTGATTTGATTATTCGATTTGAAGGTATCTCTTATCAATTAGGTAAAAGTACGTTGTTTAAATACCGATTAATCGGATGGGATAATCATTGGAAATTAGCTAAAAATAAGTACCTGAGCTTTCCTAATTTAAACAGTGGCAACTACAAACTGGAAATTGTTGCGTTGGATGAAATGAACAACATGTCGACACGCAAAGCTGAAGTGGCATTTGAAATTATTCCTGCGTTCTACAAAAGCACAACCTTTATTGTTATCATTCTTGTGTTGGCACTAGGACTATTTATCACATTCTATTTGCTGCGTTTTCGCTATTTGGAAAACAAAATGAAATTCAATGTAATCAATCAAAAGGCTACGGTAGCCCAAATAAATCCGCATTTTATTTTCAATATCTTAAACTCCATTAACAGCGACATTTTATTAAAAGACAAAAAAAACGCATCGAAAACGCTGGTGAATTTCTCAAATCTCATGCGTCAAAACCTTTACAATTCAGCGCATGCGTTGGTGAGTTTAGAAAACGATTTAGACGCTTTAAAATTTTACCTTATTCTAGAGCAAAACCGAATGGAAAATTTTGATTTTGACATTCAACTTAGTCATGATGTGAACGTTCATCAGCTTTTGGTTCCTCCAATGCTCATTCAACCTTTTGTAGAAAATGTATTGAGACATGCATTTATAGACAAAACGGAGGAAAACAGAGGGAGAATCATTGTTTCGATTCAACTAATTGAGGATAACCTATGTTGCTTTGTCATTGATGATGGCATTGGAATCAATCAATCACTTAAAAACAAAGAAAAATCGCCCTTAAAAAAATCTATGGGAATGTCAATTACCAAAGAACGACTGGTGTTTTTAACAAAGTATTATAAGAAAACCTTCAAACTTGAAATCACGGACAAATCTGATACTGGTTCTCACGGAACGCATGTTTGTTTTTATCTACCATTCAACAGAAAATGAAAAAATTAAATGCAATTATAATTGATGATGAAGCAAAAGCGCGAATGCTTTTATTGACTATTCTGGAAAACTATTGCGAAGACGTATCCATTGTCGGTTTTTCCGATACGATCGCAGAATCAGTTTATTTGATAAAAAACCTAACGCCGGAAATTGTCTTTATTGACATTGAAATGAAAGGTGAAACAGGTTTTGATTTATTCAATAAAATGGAGATTCCAAAAAACTGTTTTATTGTTTTCGTTACGGCTTACAAAGAATATGCAATACAAGCATTGAAGTTAGGCGCTTTTGACTACGTGTTAAAACCCATTGATATTGACGAGATTGTTAACGTTGTCAATCGGGTAAGATCCAATATTTCAGATCATTCTACCGTTGAAAACCCACAACAAACGGTTTCATTGACAAGCAAAGGCGAAATTCATTTTATCAACATCACTGAAATTTTGTATCTGCAAGCTGAAGGAAGATACACCGCCGTTTTCACCACCGATAATCGCTCATTCATTCAAACAAAACACCTGGGAGCTTTTGAAAAAGAATTGGCTAACACCCATTTTTTACGTGTACACAAAAGTTATATCGTAAACACTTTACACGTCAAATCGGTCAATAAACAAACCGGAAAAATCAAGTTATCAAACGGCACTGAAATTGCGGTGTCTAAAAGGAATTTAAGTTTGTTTTGAAATCACTTTCCCGAGTAGTAAGAGGCTTCCGTTCAATGAAAACATAAATTGCGTGAATCTATCCTTTTATAAAAAAGAAAATCAACTAAATACAAAGTTACACTTATCACATAGCTTTGTAAACAACTTAAAAATAATCCATGCCATTCACTAATACTGTCAAAATGCTTTATTTTAGCTCATAAATTTCAACCAATGAATAGCATTAAATCCATCTGTTTCGGCTTATTTTTTATTGTATTCTACCTTCAATCCAGCGCACAACTATCTGATAGTATAATAGCCAATTACTTTAATGCTTCAGTGCCAATTGTAAAATTTGACCAAAAAGTTTTCGAAGAGCTTAAGGAGGTGAATGAATTGTCAGCTAACGCATTTCTCAATCGCTCTTTAAACTTCTTTAATGAAGACAAATTAAATGAAGCATCATTGTTTTTCATTGCCGGAATGACTCGAGATCCTCTTTATCATTTCATGGATCCAACTTACAACGAAAATAGTGGCGAAAATGAAGCCTTCATGTCGGCGACTGCTGAACTTACAGAATTGCTTCTTCCATATCTAAATAGCAATCTCAACAATTATGCAGCAATTTTGAATCAATATATCATTTGGTACAAAGTCAATCTGCCAAAGAAAGTACAATCCATTGAGGGAACTCAAGTTTATAATGAACAGCTAGAATTATTAATAAACCTTGCAACCTTACTTGAAAAAAATCCTGATGAATACATCATGGCAATAGAAGACATAGATGATAGTTTTAATGAAGACGACTATATAATTGTCAATGAAAATAGCATTAGCAGTAACCAATCCGGCAAAATACCGCAAAGCTTTTTAGTGTATGATTATGGTACGCCAATCGTTAAAAATCAAGACTTTGAACTCTTCGCTGTTGCCCACGGTTATTACAACACGTATTTGGAAGGAGAAAATGTCATCATCAAACAACATCATTACAATCCTATGATTTACCATGTAAATCCTGGGAATTCGGATCGGTTTTCCATTTCAGTTTACGGCGAAAACGAATCGGGTGAAAGAGCAATTTTAGGCACCTATCAATTTAGGGCAGTGGATTCTTTAACGCCTGTAGTTTATATCGATGAAATACGAAGTGGAAATAAAATCACTTCTTTTGATTCGATAGCCTGTACTTATTACGAACATTTGTTTGAAGCCGGAAAACTTACAATAAAGTCATGGGAGCTCATCTGCGAAAAAAAGATTGTAATTGGAACAGGTGAGCAATTTAGCCCATTGGCAAAATCCTTTATCCAAAAACTCGAAGCAAACACACCTTTTATTCTAAACGTTTTATTCATAGATTCTGAGAAGAATGAAAAAATGGCAACAGGTGTTTTTATTAAATAATGAATTTCTACAACCATATATTTTGAATTGAAAAAAACTTATTTTTGACTCATTAATCAACATAATTTAACACCATGCCAGCTATCAAAAACATCGATGGTCTCACTAATCAAGACATTATCTGGGAACTCAATAACGGAGGGAAATTTGTTGTATATCAATACACTGTTTCAATAATCGTGATGACTTTCAGGCGAGGAAGCA
>JBILJP010000063.1:0-17499 GCA_044377135.1 Fluviicola sp. | reverse complement strand
TGATGAACATGTTGCATAAACCAGCGAATCTGAGCATCGTTAGCCATTTCTTCATAGATCGCATCATCCAGATCATAGCAAAAATAATGCGTCTGTTTTCGAAGTCGAATCACCACTTTCAATAAGCAGGCATAGAACCCAAACGAACTCACACGCTGAACTACAACAATGTTGGATCTATTTGTAAACAACAGTTTTGTTACCAAAGCGAAGAGTCGGAAAAACGAACTCAATGATCGTTTCGGAAGATAATGCTCCGAAGCAAAGCCATGCTTCCCTAAATATTCCAATAAATAAGTTCCCCTGTAGCGCACACTAGGAGCACTATTCGAGAAAAAGTTAAACCAAATGACTGTTCTTGACTTTGTTTGTGGCATTAATGGTCGTTCCGTTGAAACGCCGAAAATAAGAATTATCTATTCACGAACACATGCCCGACATATTCATATTTTTCATCTGTGAACTTATCTTTCGCGCTCAGCGTCCAGGTATACAATCCGGAAGATACGATCTCACCATTGTAGGTTCCATCCCATTCTGCAGCCGGGTCGTGACTTTCCCACATGGTTTCACCCCATCGGTTGTAAACACGAAGGTCCAGACTATACATGTCAACTCCATCAATGAAGATTTGCCAAGTTTGGTTAAACTCATCACCATCAGGCGTAAACGTATTCGGAACGTATAAAGTGATAATTGGAGCTACTTCAACCGTCTTTGTAATGGTATCGGAACAACCCGCGTTTGAGAATATAACCAAGGTCACATCGTAATTTCCTGAAACACCGTTGGGCAAACTTGTCTGCACATTTTGTGAAGTTGAAGTACCCGGTGTACCCTGATCAATCGTCCATTGATATGTCGAAGCATTCACTGAAGCGTTGATCAACGAAATATCCGTATTGGTTGCCAGCACTTGGCCCGGACTCCAATAAAAATCGGCAATTGGTTGATTCACTACTGTCAGATAATCTACAACTGTAGTAGTGCCTACGCATCCTTGCGGAGAAGTAACGGTCAATTGTACATCGTACACACCACCCGGCAATGAAGGAGACTGCAAGGTCGAACTTCCGTAAGAAGCAAGTCCGTTATCGAACGTCCAAGAATACGAAGCAACATCAGCCGGATTGGTGGTGTTGACCATGGTAAATACTCCTGGTGTACATTGAAGTAAAGAAGTAGCCGAGAATGACGGAACCGGTTTTGAATAAACAGGTATCACCGTATCGATAATTCCAACACAACCCAGATTGGTAATGAGCGAAACCGATACCGGATAATTTCCTCCGTTGGCAAACGTCACCGACGGATTCGCAGCAACCGATGAAGATGGACTTCCAACTCCCAGGTTCCAGCTATAACTTGAAATGGTTTGACCCGGAACAGGTGAAAAGCCCAATACAATTGCCTGATCTTCGCACGAAGAAGCAAACGTAATATTTCCGGCAGGTTGCGGATTAGCCACAACAGTAGTCGTTAAATTAAACACTTGATCTACACCAAGCGTATCGGTAACTACACAAGTATAAGTACCCGCTTCTGCAGAAGTAAAATTCGGAATAGTTACCGTTTGAAGGGTTGATGTGAACCCATTAGGTCCTGACCAACTATAGGTAGCATCGTTAGTGGAATTTTGTGCATCCAAAACCAACGATTGCCCCTGACATAAAGGTCCGTTATTACTGATAGTAGGTGGCGTAACAACCGGGGCGCTTGAAATATAAAGCATTCCTATCGGATCGGGATTACCGGCGTTATCACTCATCAAAGTAAATTCTGCTCCTATTACAGTTAAGCCGGCACCATAGGTGAAGTTTGCAAAATCCAACAGCGCAACTCGGCGATCATAATTCCAACCGGCATTTAATCCTCCTGCTCCGCAATCATATAAATTAAATGCATCATTGTCTACAGTGGGAGTCATATCAGCTAATAATCCATTGGAATAAGACCCATCGGATAAACGCAATCGAACAGTCCAACTTTCTTCAGTGTGCAAACTCACACATAAAATTTCATCACCCGGTCCGTCAGTATAGCCCACACCACTCGCCCATGTTCCTTCAAAAGAAGTCCCTAATGGAATTTCATACGAACCGTCGGTGAAATCAGCATCGCCCAAAACGGCCAATGTAGCCGGTGAACAAGGCCCGGTAATGTTGGTCAAACGTGTTATCCCGGTATAGGGGCCAACAACTTGAGCAACCATTCTGCCGGAGAAAAGAACGAATGCGAAGATGAATAAATAAGTAGTACGCATAGATAGAGTATATAGCTATTCTAAAGACGCAATTTTCAGTAAATGGATGCCTCACAACGTCTCGTTTAGAAGAAATAATTGTAACTATTCTCAACTATAGCGAAACGGATTGTTAATCGTTTAAAATGAGTTCACTTAAAATCAGTGATATACCTGCACAAAGCCCTGTTTTACAAGCTCTTCATCATTACTCAAAACAGCTTTAATGGTGTAGAAGTAAGTGCCTTCGTCAACTAACTCTCCCGTCTGATTTTTTCCATCCCAAGCCATCGCCGGATCATTGTAATAGAAAACTTCATTCCCCCAGCGGTTAATAATGGTACACTCGAATGATTTAATGCCGCTATAATCTACAAAAAATAAGTTGTTCCCGTTTTGAGAACTGAGTGAAATGATATTCGGAACTTCTATGTCACAAGCTATTGCAAAGATCGTAGCGGTATCCGAATATGAATAGCAGACATTTGTAGCTGTAACTACGTAGCTTCCTGCTTGCGTAACGGTTATAGAAGGTCCGGTCGCACCTGTGTTCCAACTATACGAATTGCCCGCTTGTTGTAACGCTGTAATGGTGTATTCGGTATCGCTGCAAATAGTAGTGTCTGAAACGGCAGTGTAAGCCGGTGCCGGAAATGTAATCTCAGCACTTACCGTTACACCACAGGTATTGTCGGTAAAATCAACCGTGTAAATTCCAGGTGAAACCGCAGAAATGATCGGATTGAGCGCTGTAGTAGAACTGAATTGAATAGCAGGATCAGCTGCCGACCAAACACCACTGCTAGCTGCAATTGTTCCCTGAACCGTAAAAGTTTGGTTACACGCTGTTGTATCGGAGAAAATAGCCGGTTGCGGATTGATCACAACGGTTGTAGTGAGCGTTTGATCTACTCCGGCAGTATCCGTCACAACACAATTGTAAACACCTGCCTGAGCTGCTGTAAAATTGAGAATGGTTACTGTTTGCTGGGTAGAATTAAAACCATTTGGTCCCGACCAGCTGAATGTACCATTTGCCGGTGCATTTTGGATATCTAAAATCAAGGTATCTCCGGCACAAAGTGGACCGTTGTTCGAAATGGTCGGAGTTGGACTATTGGACATCAATAGTACTCCTACCGGATCAGGATTTGCAGCGTTGTCGCTCAATAAAGTAAACTCAACTCCTACAACGGTTAAACCGGCACCATAGGTAAAACTGGCGAAATCCATAGCTACAGCATGACGATCATAATTCCAACCCGGATTCAAATTTGCGGCTCCGCAATCGTACAGATTAAATATATTATTGTCTACCGTTGGAGTCATGTCTGCTAACAATCCGTTGGAATACGATCCGTCGGATAAACGCAAACGAACCGTCCAGCTTTCTTCGGTATGTAAACTCACACATACAATCTCATCTCCCGGTCCGTCGGCATAACTCAAACCATTTGCCCATGTTCCCTCGAAAACACTTCCGATAGGGATTTCATAGGAACCGTCAGTGAAATCGGTATCACCCAAAACAGCCAATGTTGCGGCAGAACAAGGTCCTGTGATATTGGTGAGATGTGTTGTTCCGGTGTAAGGCCCAACAACCACCTGACCTATCAATTGTGTTGTGAATAAAAAGCAGATTGTGAACAAAAGTAGTACGTTGCGCATAGTTGCAGAGTTTAGTCTTATTATGAAAACGTTTTTACTTTTCAAAAGATGCTTTGGTTGATAAATTTTAGGCAAAACAAGGAGTTGAACAGGCAAAAAAAACACCACAAAGGCACAAAGTTTTTTGACGGATAGACATGTTAAGAACACAAAGTTGATATAGATAAACCACCTTCGAGATCTTAACAAACCTCGTTTTATTTTTTTGATAAAATCCTCGTCCAAACTTTTCAATACACACTTTTTCTTTTTACCGAAATCTACTTTGTGGTCTTTGTAACACATCAAACTTGTTCTTTTTCTTTGTGCCTTTTGTGGTGAAAATATTTCATTCAAAATATCGATCTTTGCACCGAACGAATCAAATGATTACCACAGAAAACATAGCGGTTGAGCGCTCTATGCGCTATTCGCTTCGGCAAGCTTCGAAGGAAACCGAAACACTTGTTTATGTGTTGCACGGTTACGGTCAATTGGCGCGTTATTTCCTGCGGAAACTGGAAACCGTTTTACCTGAATCGGTTACGATTGTTGCTCCTGAAGGAATGCATCGGTTCTATTTGCAAGGCAATGCAGGACGTGTGGGAGCATCCTGGATGACAAAAGAAGCACGAGAATTGGATATTTTGGAAAACACCAACGCGCTTGATCGCTTGCATATAAAACTCCTAAACTCGTTTCAACCGAAAAAAATCATGGTAATTGGCTTTTCACAAGGTGGAGCAACTGCCACCAGATGGATTGCAAACGGCGCGATCAAACCCAACGGTTTTGTTTCTTGGGCAAGTGTTTTTCCACCAGATATTGCATCACTAGCAAAAGAAGAATTGGATGCATCAATGAAAAAATGGTTTGTTTTAGGAACGGAAGATCCGTATTTTGACCTTGAAAGCGCCGAAACAGCATGTAACGATTACCGCGAAAAACATTTTGAAGTCCTGCGATTTGACGGACTGCACGATTTGAATGAATCACTAGTTGAACAATTAATATTGCGTTTATGAAGTCTTTGTTTTACACCTTATTTATCGTATGCCTGAGCTTTCCTGTTTTTTCGCAGGAGGAAGAAGAAGTGATTGTTGAAGAGGAAGAAACAGAAGAAGAAATGCCAATTCACCAGCGTGAGGTTGGTTTCGATTTGAATTTCAGTGCTTCCAATTTTGGAGGAACGGCCGGTTTGGGATTAAAACTCGGATTCAATATTCAGGATCAGTTTATTGCCGGACCGAGTATTCGTTTTCAGGAATCGTGGAATAACGGAATAGGATTGAATGGCGCTACAGGAGTTAAATCTTCTTTTGCAATTTACGGTGGCGGGGCTTTCATTCACGCGCGTTTACTCAATTACTTTTTTGTAGGTGCCGAAGTAGAGTTTCTTTCCACTCCATTTCAAAACGGTTTTCTGATGGCACAGCGCGTTTGGGTTCCAACAGCATTGGTCGGAGGTGGATTCTCGCGGGCATTCACTCCTAATTTCCGACTCAATGCAGGTGTAATGTACGATGTTATCAATGACGTAAATAGTCCATTTCGCCAAGGTTATTTCATGAAACGCGCCAATGGAACCTACATTCCGGTAATGTACCGCATTGCGTTTTTCTTCCCGATTTAAACAGAAATCAACCAAGCCATTCTTTGCGAATTTTGCACCGCTGCGTTGAAATAAATTAATACTCCAACAAAGAACATCGATTATTCTTTGTATTCTATCATCCAGTCGATGACTTGATTTTGTCGCAATTCACCACCCAACATTGTCGTATTTCCCCATTTTACAGGCTAAAAATTAGCCCTAGCTTTGTTTCACATTAACCCAAAAACACATTTATTAAACACTAACTCTTACTTTAACTTTCAAGAAAAGGCAGGTGAAGTAATGGAATTAATCACAGCGCGTATGTCATTTCAAGCTTATTTGACCAATATAGAAGCCAAAACCGGAAAATCTCCCGACAATTTCAAACAACTGGCTATCGAAAAAGGATTTTATGCCGATGGAACCTTGGTTTCAGGTGTGAAAGCAGGCGAAATTGTAGCCTGGCTTAAAGCCGATTTTGACTTGGGACACGGACACGCAATGGCCATTTACGCCTTGTTGAAAGGTATGAAAAAAGAAGAGGAATAGTTATTCAGTTTACTCAGTTTTTAAGTTGGTTTTGTGAACTCAGAAACTCAAGAAACTTAAAAACTCATTAAACTTAAGAAACTCAAAAAAACTCACCTTATGAAAAAAGAAAAGATCTTCTATTGGACAACAACCATGCTCATTGTATTATTTGAAGGTTTGGTTCCTGCTTTGACTTCACAAACCGAATTGGCAAAAGAAGGAATCAAGCACCTGCAGTATCCGGAATATTTCGGAAATGCGTTGGTTGTATTTAAAGTGATGGGCGCGATCATCCTCGTGATTCCTCAAATACCGAAGCGGATCAAAGAATGGGCTTACGCTGGTTTTACGTTTGACTTCATTTTTGCTGCTATCAGCCATGGAGCGGTAGATGGTGTGAACGGACAAACTTTCTTCCCGCTGATTGTGTTGGCTATACTAGCCGTTTCGTATCATTATTATCATAAACTAAATGATACCAGAACAAATCATTAAGGCTACAATTTCAACGCAGAGACGCAGAGTTCGCAAAGGTTTGACATGCTGATTGATCAGATTTTTATAACCAATTTTCACATTGTTTGTTTGTCAACTTTGCGCACTTTGCAGCTTTGCGTTGAATGAGAACTTGTAAATCTCTAAGTGAACTACCACGTCCGCATTTATAGGATGTGTTAGAAATTGAAAAGGACCGCAATTGCAGTCCTTTCTTCATTTGATATCTTTTTAAAATCACATTCCCATTTGTGGTTGTGGTTTTACCAATGATCCCGGTTTTCCGTAATTCACCAATTCTACGTAGAAAATCAATGGAGAAAAACGCTCGATCGGAGAACCTTGCGGTGGATTTGCACCATAAGCCAATCCTTGCGGAACGTACAAACGGTACTTTCCTCCTTTTTTCAATTTCGGGAATCCGATTGACCAACCTTGAATTACGCCGTTGAGGCTTAATGCAGGAATTGGTTGACCAGCCTTCTCGCGAGCCAAAGATGATTCCAAAGTATCGCCTTTCGGCGAAATCACGATGTAACGTACCTGCACATCGTCACCGATAGCAGGACTTCCGCCCTTCCCTTCCTGAATTGTTTCCAGGTAAATTCCGTTACCGATTTCTTTGGTGTTTTTGATACGACTCACTTTATCGAAAAAAGCCAATTCTTTTTTCTGAGCATTTGCCATTACTTTTTGGTTCAAATCGCCCAAAAGTTTCTCCATCATTTGATCACGTTCCATCTGAGCAACAAGCGTATCGGCGCTATTCAATGCGCTTTCAAAACCGTATTTCACCATTTTCAAGTCAAACTTCTTGATGAAATTCTCTTGTTTCCAGCCACTCAAAAAGTAAGAACCCAATGCTTTTCCGATGCACAACGATCCTTCGGTTTTAAAGGCGGGATCAAATTCCATTCCCTGGTAACCGAACATGCTTTGAATGGTTTGATTACACTCAGGTCCGAACGCTTTTTCATCTTTCAACCCGATTTCAAACCCTTCCATGATCTTTGCCATGTCGTAATTAGCGAAATTTTTGTCTTGCAATAATTGCTTGGCATGATCTGCACCTACGATGTAAGAAAGTTTGTCTTTGTTGGTTTTTAGCTCAACAATTTCTCCGGAAGCTGCATCGTCTCCGCAAGACGCTACCAATAACCCGAACAGGGATAATGTGATTAATAATCTCATCTTAGTTTTCAATTGCAATCAATTCTACGTCAAAAATCAACATCATGTAAGGTTTAATAACTCCACCCGGATGTGGATGCGCACCATATGCCAAATCTTGTGGAATGTACAAACGGTATTTAGAACCAACAGGCATCAATTGCAATGCTTCTGTCCAGCCTTTGATCACCTGGTGTACACCGAATGTTGCAGGCAAACCACGTGAAATAGAACTATCGAAAACAGTTCCGTCGATCAACGTACCGTGGTAATGCACTTTTACCGTATCGGATGACGTAGGTTTTACCCCTGGACCTTCTTCTATTACTTCGTATTGCAAGCCAGATGCAGTAGTGGTTATACCCGCTTTTTTCGCATTTTCAGCCAAAAACGTTTCTCCTTCCGTTTTATGTTCTTCAAATTTAGAAGCAGTGATTTCCTGAACGTAGTTTTGAATAATCTGGTTAGCTTGGTCAGCAGTGAATTTCAACTCTTTTCCTTGAAAAACATCGGCAATCGCTTCAGCCATTACTTGTGGATTGATGGCATCCAACTCTTGTTGTGCCAAACTATCAGCTATGCTCAATCCGATGCAATAGCTTACTTCGTTAATATCTTGTGACATGTGATGAAAATTTGACGCAAAGGTAGTGTTTTTAGTGGCTAGTTATTAGTGGTTAGTTATTAGTGGTTAGTTGGGGTGGTGGTTAGACTTTGCCGGAAAAGGCTATTCTTCCGACAAAGTCTGATTGCGAACAAAAGCATGTCCAAGATGAATACCTCCGGATTAACTAAAACTGCCCTAAATCGAATAACTTGATGTCGGGAAAATGCGCATTGAAGAAACCGTAGCCGTTGACCACATTAGTAGGATAACTAATCGGTTCCAGATTCAGCTGCGTAAAGACATTTCCTCCACCTACGCTGCGGGCTTTCAAATAATCAAAGTATTTTTCGTTGATATTAGAAACCGTAACAGCAATGCTGTCGTTGTGAAACAGATTTTCCAGCGCTACTTTCTTTTCATACGTCCCGTTAAATTCTTTGTCACTTACCAATAATGTGGTCAGCGAACTGTTGTTACCCGTTTGGAAAAAATTCAACCCGTCAAGTGGATTAAACGTTCCGTTTTTGCGGTACACATTGATCAAATACCAGTTGTTTACGTTCGGAATATCACTAAAAGCTACGTTAACATAAATATTGGTATCCGTCGGAAATTTATCTACCTGCGGTAAACAGGTCGTGAAATCAACCTTAGGTAGCATCATCGTTTTCGCTGTAACCACTTCCGAACCACTGGTAATGGTGAGTTCGTATTCCTGATTGTATTGGTAAGCCTCATTGTAACTGATGTAAATACCGGGAGTGATTTCCTGAAAATCGAATGTTTCGCCGTTGAATCTCACTTTCACATCGGCGCCCGAAACCAATAACGATTCAATGTCTGCTTCCGTAACTCCTTCCAATACAGAAAAGGTATGCGTCAGTGATACGATGATACTTTTGTCGGGAATCAATTGTGTATAGATGACCAATTTTTCCGGTGCCGATTCCACATTGATTTTAATGGGTTTTGGTCGGCAAGACGCCAAGAGAAAAAGCGATAAAACGCCTGAAAAAACGATGAATTTGAGCGTTGTCATTGAAAAAAAGTTGTTCATAACTTAAAATTTAAAGTTGTAACCGATGGAAGGAATAAAACCGAATAATCCGGGCTGTGTGTATTCGTATTTACCGTCGGCAGTTGGTTCTAATTTGATTCTGAAAGGAGTTGCGCGATTGTAAACATTGTAGGCGCCGATGTGCCATTCTGACGAAAAACGCGGATTCTTTTTCGGTTTGGATTTGATTACGAAATTGATATCTAACCGGTGCGACATCGACAAACGGTAGGCATTTCTTTTGGAATAAATCGGGATGATTTCTACATCCGTTAATCCGGCATTGGGTTGAAAATACTGCCCTACAATTGGCGTAAATCGCGCTCCGGAAGCCAACTCAAATATGGCCGAAAAACTCAGGCGTTTATTAATTTCAATGATTCCAACCGTAGTCAAATAGTGACGTCGATCGTATTTTGCCCAAAACGCTTCACCGCCGTTTAATTCATCAAAATGACGTTTGGTCCATGATAAGGTATAAGCCACCCATCCGGTGACTCTTCCTTTTTCTCTTCGAAACATCACTTCCGTTCCAGCTGCCCAACCAGTTCCCTGAATCAGGTATTGCTCAAAATCGTCGTTTAATATAATTTGACTTCCTTCTTTGTATTCGGTGAGGTTTTGCATGTATTTGTAATACCCTTCAATCACCAACGACGATTTTAATCGCGGGAAATAAAAGTTGTAGGACACTGCTGCCTGATCGGCAATTTGCGGTTTTACGTTCTCCGAAACAGGATACCACAAATCCGTTGGTAAGGCAAATGAACTACTTGAAACGCGGTGCATGAATTGATACATGCGTGAAATCGAAGCTTTGAACGATTGATTTTCATTGACGATGAAAGTGGTGTTTACACGCGGCGAAATACCCAAATACGTTTTTTTAGCCGTGATGGAAGTTGGCAATGAAAGGCCTGCCTGAATTTTCCAACGCGAGGTAATATCGTATCTAACATCTGCATACGCATTGGTTTCAAAGGTGGTTATGAGTTTGGCGTCTTTGTCTTTCAGGTAATCTGAAATTTCACCGGTTGTATTGATAACGCTCGGTTTGAAATTGTGATTGGTTACTTGCACTCCGTACAAAATTTTCAATTCCGAACTGCGGAAATATTGAAAATCGTACTTCAACCCTATGTCGCGAATAGCACTTCGCACCAGCAAACTGCTTCCAAAACCATTTCCTTCAATGTCATATTTAAACCGCGTATGAATCAATGAAAGGTAAGAGAATAATTTCGGATTAAAGACATGTGTCCAACGCACCGTTTGGGTGAAATTGCCCAATTTAAAACCGAAGTTCCCCGATAAACTGTCCTCATTCGAGCTCACATCCAAGACATCATTCCCAAAGTAAGAACTAATGAAAAGGCGATCTTTTGGTCCGATGTTGTAGTTGATTTTGGCGTTGAGATCGTAGAAATAAAACGGTACGTTTTGCCCAACCAACTTAAGTACCTGATCAATGTAAGATCGGCGGCCTGAAATCATAAACGACATTTTATCCTTCCAAATCGGACCTTCCAGCGTCAATCGAGAAGAAAGCATTCCGATACCACCCGTTGCATGAAACTTGTTTTTGTCACCGTCAATGGTTCGAATATCGGTAATCGACGACAATCGACCGCTGTAATTGGCCGGAAAGCCACCTTTGTAAATGCTCATTTCCTTGATCACATCCGGATTAAACACCGAGAAAAATCCGAATAAGTGACCGGGATTATACACCGTAGCTTCATCCACCAAAATCAAGTTCTGATCGCCATCGCCTCCGCGCACAAAAAAGTTAGTTCCACCCTCACTACCCCGATTGATACCCGGCATTAGCTGAGCTACTTTCAACACATCTGTTTCACCGCCAATAGCAGGCAACAACTTAGCTTCCTCTATCGAGATTTTCACCAATGAAATATCGGTACTTGAGATATTTTCCTGGCCGTCTGATTTCGATTTTGCGGTAACGACCACTTCTTCAATCTCATTAACACCAGATTCGCCACCAAGTGAAAAATCGATGGTTTGTGTTCTTAAACCTGAAATGGTATCCGTTAAAAGTGGAAAATCGGCTGAAGTAACTTGTACCTCATATTCTGATTTCCTGGGAATTTCTATGGAAAAAAATCCATATTCGTTACTCATAACGCCGGTCTTCAATTCCGGAAAATAAATCTTGGCAAAAAGCACCACCTCTTGGCTTTTAGCATCTCTTACATACCCGGAAATAGTACTGTTTTCTTGTGAAAGTGCCGTGAAAGACACCATAAAAAGGAGTAGAAAAGTGTAACTGATTTTTAGCTTCATTCTGTCATTTATATTTTTAGGAGTAACGAAAAACAGTGTCTTTGCAACAGCTTTCGGAGTTACTCTAAGGGTTCTGATTGTATATACAACGACACAATCAAAAACCTTTGGTCGAAAATAAAAAAAATAATTAGTTTTTTTGGGGGGACTAGGTTAAAGGAATCTGGGGAACTGGAACTACCCAGCTCCCTAGTTCCCCAACTCCCTGGTTCTCACTTAAAAAAATATTAAAGGGCTTTCTCCAAATCTCCCCAGATATCTTCAATGTGCTCCAAACCGATGCTCAAGCGCACCAATCCGTCGGAAATACCAACTTCGGCACGTTCTTCGGGTTTCAACTTGGAATGCGTTGTAGAAGCCGGATGCGTAGCAATACTGCGGCTGTCACCCAAATTCGGGGTTAAGGAAAATAAACTTAATTTATCCAAAAAGACACGCCCCGCTTCCAAACCGCCTTTGATTTGAAACGAAACAATTCCACCACCGGCCGACATTTGTTTTCTGGCAATGGCTACCTGCGGATGACTGTCTAAAAACGGATATTTTACCCAATCAACTGCCGGATGATTCTCCAATCGTTTGGCAATCTCCAGAGCCTGACTGCAATGTTTTTCCATACGCAAATGCAATGTTTCCAACGATTTTGAAAGCACCCATGCGTTAAACGGACTCATTGCCGGACCGGAATGACGCGCAAACGCCTGAATTTTGTCGATGATGGCTTGCGTGGAAACAATCAATCCGCCAAGTACCCGGCCTTGTCCGTCAATGTATTTCGTGGCCGAATGAATCACAATATCGGCACCAAAACGAATCGGTTGCTGTAACACCGGCGTTGCGAAACAATTATCTACTACAAACAACACGTTTTTCGCTTTACAAATTGCCCCGATCCGTTCCAGATCAATGATATCCAATCCCGGATTAGAAGGTGTTTCCAAATACAACATCTTCGTAGCGGGTGTAATTGCATTGGCATAGGCTTCGTAATCACCGGCATCTACATACGTTGTGGTAATACCCCATTTCGGGAAAATATTGACGAACAGGTTGTGCGTCGACCCAAATACCGAACGCGAAGACACAATATGATCGCCCGAAGCCAGCAGCGCCGCGAAAGTTGTAAACACCGCCGCCATTCCTGTAGCTGTAGCCCAGGCAGCTTCTCCGCCTTCCAATAAAGCCACTTTTTCCAATAACTCATCCACATTCGGGTTCGAATACCGCGAATAAATATTGGCGTCTACTTCGTCTGAAAAAGCTGCACGCATGTGTTCGGCATTCTCAAACGTAAAACTGCTCGTGAGGTACAACGGCACGCTGTGTTCGCGTTGTTGGGTGCGTTCCGACTGACTGCGAATCGCTAAGGTTTCATTTCTGTAAGTGCTCATGCAATGTGTTTTGTATGGGTGTTTACTTGAATCGACGGATGGATGCTCGACGAAACAGAACAGTATTTTTCGTGGCTCAGTTTCACGGCGTGTTCTAATTTTTGCAAAGGAACACCAGCGTCTACGCCAAATGTAAGGTCGATTGTTTCAAACGGAGAAGGTACACCATCTGCACGTTTGGCATCTATTTCAACCGTATAGTTTGAAACTTCGATTCGTTGTTTTTTCAGAATCAACAAAATGTCAATAGACATACAACTTGCCAGCGAACCAGCCAATAATTGCATCGGACGCATGCCTTTGTTCTTTCCTCCTATTTCCGGAGAAGCATCTATTGTTGTCACCAAACCATCTTCGTTGGTGAGGTTGAGCACGAAGGGTTGTTCTTCGAGGTGTAAGTTTAATTTCATTGGACTAAGTTATTTATCTAAATCGACTTCCACTTTCTAGGAAAATCTGCCTCCTCCCTTGAGGGAGGATTGAGGAGGGTGGCCTTGTCTAATTTTGCCACCTCCCTTAATCCCTCCTCAAGGAGCGAAATGGATTCACCATCGAAACTTAAAAATCCCCCAACTCCTCCAGCTCCCCTTCTTCCGCAAAAACCTTCGACGTCAACTCCAACCCGTCGGGTAAAACAGCTAAAAACAACTCCGATTCATTGTTCCAATCTAGTTGTTGCAAATCGCTGAAATTGGCCCAACCGATGTGGAAATGGTGTGTAGAACCGTGGTAGATTTCCTGAATTTCTTCAAATTTCACGCGCTCCAACTGCTCTTTCGTGGTTCCTGAAACATACACTCGCAAACGGAAATCGGTTGTTAATGTCAGGTTTTCCTGTACGTTCGTTTTGCGGTATTCGTAAGCATAATCAAATTGCAAGGCCGAAATATCCGACAAAACAGCGCTTGCCGTAGGGTAACTTCCAGCTCCTTTTCCTAAGAACAACTGACGATCAGAAAACAAGGCTTCCACCACCACAGCGTTGAACTCATTTTCTACATTGTAAGCAAAGTGATTCGCCGGAATCAAATGCGGCGCTACAAATCCTACAACCTGATCATCCACACGCGTTCCGAAAGCCAATAATTTGATTTTGTATCCTTTTTCACGCGCATAGGTCGCATCCCAGGTTTTCAACTGACGAATACCGTAATTCCAGACTTGCTCGGTTTTGGCCGTGTAACCAAACGCATGCTTCAACAACAATACCAGTTTGTACTTTGCGTCGAAACCATCTACATCAGAAGTTGGGTCGAGTTCTGCAAAACCCAGATCTTGTGCGGTTTTCAAAGCATCATCAAACGATTGACCTTCGCCTGTTTTGGTGAGAATATAATTCGTGGTTCCGTTGACAATTCCGTTGATCGATGACAATGAATCGTTGTTGTAATATTCTTCCAGGTTACGGATAATCGGAATGGAACCACCCACAGCGGCTTCGTATAAAAAGGAAACATTGTTCGCTTTCGCCAAGGCAATCAATTCTTCCAAATGCAAGGCAATCAGTTTTTTATTGGCCGAAACCACGTGTTTTCCCGATTCAAGCGCGCGTTTTACAATCACGTAAGCGGCATCGCTGTCGTTGATCAATTCCACCACCACATTTACTTCCGCATCGCCCAAAATCACTTCGGCATCATAGCTGAAATACGACGCATCGATCTGACGTTTTTTACTTGCGTCTTTCACCACAATGTGCTTGATACGCGCTTGCAGCAATGAAGTCTGGTTCAATACTTCATACAAACCGGTTCCTACACATCCGAAACCGAATAATCCTATTGTTAGTTGTTTTCTCATCTTGTTTAATTGTTAATTAATTCTTGTTGAAAAGATTGGGTTGAAAAAGTACTTGCTAAAAAGGGGGCGATTGCCGCTGTTAATTGATCGTATTCCACCAAAAAACCGTCGTGTCCGAATCGCGATGAAAGCGTTACCAAACAGGCATTTGGAAGGTATTTCGCAATGAATTCCTGTTCCGAAATAGGAAACAACAGATCTGAATCGATGCCCACCACCAATGCCGGAATTGCGATTTCCGAAAGTAACTGATCGGCCGATTTACGGTGTCGCGCAAGGTTTTGCGAATCCATGGCTTTACTGAGTGTCCAGTAACTATACGCGTTAAACCGATTGGCCAATTTTTCGCCCTGATAACGCTGATACGAAGCAGCTTTGAAGTCGTCGCTTTTATCGTTTGTTGTTTCTGCTTGGGTTATGCCATAACCTTCATACGATCGGTAACTCAACATACCAATGCTTCTGGCAGCAATCAAACCGTTTCTTCCACCCGAGTATTCATTTTGCAGGAAAGTCGGATCGGCTTGAATGGCCAAACGCTGTGCTTCGTTAAACGCAATGCCAAACGGCGAATGCTGCACATTGGTTGCTATCGGAATGATGGATTGAAACAAATGCGGTTGTTGCACAGCCCATTCCAGGACTTGCTGTCCGCCAAGCGACGCGCCAATCAACACCTGAACTTGGTCGATTTCCAGAAAAACACGCACCAAATCGAGCGCTTTTACCATGTCGCGCACCGTCACCAACGGAAAATCGCGGTAATAACGTTCGTCATCTTGTTTAAACGAAAGCGGGCCTGTACTGCCGTAGCACGAACCGATCACGTTCACACTCACGATGAAATAATCGTTCGGGTCGAAACACTTGTCGGTACCGAACAATCCTTCCCACCATTCGTGAATGCGGTGATTGCCCGTTAACGCATGGCACACCCATACAACGTTTGAAGCCGTTTCATTGAGTTTTCCCCAGGTTTGAAACGCAATGATCGGTTTATGCAACCGTTCGCCCGATTCAAGTTCAAGGTCAAAATCGAGCTGAAGCTGGCGTTCTACAGGAAGATTGCCTCGCGAAGAAGCATAAAATAAAAGTGACATAAAGAAAAGATGTTCGTTGGAAAATGTGTGATGGACGGAAATTGCCGGTTAGCAACAACACATTCGATGCGCGCAAATAGCACGATCAACACGGGAACTCTTATAGAGCTCGACCAAGGAACAGAAGAAAAATAATTGTTTCATAGCACATTTATTATATTCTCCCACAACAGCGTGGGAATCGGAAATTGGCACCGGTTTTCCAATCAAAATGAGCTTTTCTCATTCGGACTTTTAGTTGGTTGCCAGAGGGTCACGGAGTCCGTCTCTCGCCTCTTCTGTATAAACAATGTCTTCTACGCTTTAGAATGACGTTGCAAAGATTGCGGAAAGATTTTCTCTTTTGCAAGTTTTTAGTTGAAAATGTAAAGTTGAAAGAGAATTATCAATTCGATAATTATTAATTATGAAGGGTTGGAGTGAGGTTTTATGTGGGAGATTTGAATATCTGAAGCATAAAAGAAACGAGCTTATATTACCAATATTATTTCTCCGCTTTACATTCCAATTCAGTTGAATTGTTTTTTTTCGTAACTTAACTTTGTGAAAAAGAAGATTGAAACACAACTGGAATTTATTGTAGATAAGTTGACCAACTCTATCGAGAATACTATTTCAGGAGATAGTTTCACAACGGAAGTTTCTAGATTTACTATAAAAGACTGTAGACAAATAAATAAGAAAAACGGCTGGAATTTTGATTGGAAATTGGAACTTTCAAATGATCAAAATGAAGTTTATAAACTGCATATTATTAACAATTCTGACATTATTCAAGGACTTTTGAGTATCAGAAAAGAAACTGATCATATTTTTATGAATTTATTGGAGAATGCTCCTTTTAATATTGGAAAGATTAAACTCTATGAAGGCGTCGCAGGAAATCTTGTTGCATTCGCTTGTAAGATTTCATTTCAATATGGATTTGAAGGTTTTGTTTCTTTTACAGCTAAAACAAAATTAGTAAATCATTATGAAGAGACTTTAGGAGCTTATCATTTTGGTGGGCAAAAAATGATTATACCAACACATGCTGCAAAAATTTTAGTTGAAAAATATTTTAAGACATAGAATCATGGGACACATCAAAGAACCAAAAGGTGTTGATTTCGTTATACAAAGTACACCATTAACAGATAAAGACAGAAAAGAGATTAGCAATTTTATTGCTGATTATAAAGCTAAGAATGATAAAAAAGGTCGTTTGCAAACTAAGCCAAAGCAGCTACTGTAAACGTAATTTGCAGTATACAAGGAAGAAAATATTCCCTAACTTTTCCTCTTAATTCTTGCATTCGTTAATCATAACACTAGCTACTTTAACCACAGGGACTGGCGGAAAAGTCTACTTCGAAATTGGTCATCCCCCTCTATCCCCCCTTCAAAGGGCAATGTCATTAAGTTAAGGGATAAACTCCGATTTAAGTACGTTGCGTTTTTGGTAAAGTAATTGAACTGTATGCAGAAATTTAATTTGTTTGACGATTCTTTTCTGATTCTGCCACAGATTGCGCAGATTTTCACAGATATTGGACTATACGCTAGCGTATAGTATTCA
>JBILJP010000378.1:0-4875 GCA_044377135.1 Fluviicola sp. | reverse complement strand
ACCATTTACAAAACAGATAGAGCCGGCGCTTCTACGCAGAATGGGAAATCGGACGGTAAGATTGTTTACACAACTGATGCTAAAGGAGAAAAAGCCTCCAAAATCGGAAAGGTTGACGGAACCATTTTGTACTCCACCGATCGCAAAGGCGCAACTCCCGTGCAAAAAGGAAAAATTGAAAACGGAGTGGTGTATTCAACCGATCGTTTTGGCACCAATGCCGTGAAAGTAGGTAAAGTGGAAAAAGGAACCGTTTATTCTACCGATAGTTATGGCTTAAACGTAACGATTGTTGGTAAAGTAGAGGGTGATTGCGAAGCTGCAGGGGCTTTGTTGTTATTGTTGATTAAGTAATATTTTTACGACAACGCTTGCGCTAAAGCTATTGGCGGTAGCGTAAAGACACAACGTTATTTTTGAAGGATAGACTTGTTAAGGACACAAAGAGGTTATACCTAAATCCCTTTCGTTTGCGCTGAAGCTCCAGCGTAAGCGTTGTGGTCTTTTAGCACGTCAAACTTGTCCGTTTTCTTTGTGCCTTTGTGTTAAAAGCTATCGTTAAAATCGTTATCCTACCAATACCTTTGGGCTTTCAGCTTCATGTATACCAACAACTGGCATCCGATTATAAACAATCCAAGAAAAATAAGCGTTGATTGCAATTCTTTCCATGCACCGCCTTTCAAAAACAAGACGTAGAATCCGTTAAGGCACCAATGTAGTGGAGAAATTTGTCCGATCGATTGCAAATAGGCTGGCATAGCAAATGAAGGTACCCAAATGCCACCGATAGCAGCAAAAATGATAATGGAAATAGCACCGAAACCATTGGCTTGCTCCTGCGTTTTTGAAAACACACCAATTGTTACGGCATAACTTACTGCCGCCATTCCGGATAATAATGCAACAACCAAAATAGCTCCAACATTGCCCGGAAGTTCCAGTTTCGGGAGGTCAATTAACGGAAAGACAAACATGCCGATCAATCCGATGGTTAGTAATTGCGACATGGCTACCAAAAGGTAAACCAACATTTTACTGTATAACACGAGTGAAAATGATGATGGTATGGTTCGCAAACGCACGAATGTGCCGTTCAAACGCTCTTTCACAATGTTTCCTCCCAATGAAACAACCATGAAAAACATAGCGAAAATAGACCATGCCGGTACATTGTGTTGTGTGGCGTTCGGAATGGGACTTTTAGCGGAACTACTTGCAGCCACTTCTGAAATCATCACACGCTCCGACGATAACTTGGTCCGAATTTCTTCCGGAACATTTTCATAGCCCATTTCGGTATAGAGGTTTTGCATGATCATACCGTTTTCCAACGCACCCAAATAGCTGTAAATACTGTTGCTAATTGAGAATCGGTAATTTTCTTGCAAGACAGGATCGTAATATAAAATGAGTGATTGAGCAACAGTTTTCGGTTGTTCGACGATACTATCTTTTACACCAAACTCTTTCAACATCAAATCAGTAACCCCGCTTGCTTTTCTATTTAATTGAAGTGAAAAACTCCGCGGAATTCGAATAGCCAACAAGCGATTATCATTCAATAAAGATTGCTGCATTTCGGCTGACGACATTTTTGTTGCAACGGTTAACTTAAACGACCCAGAGTTTTTTAATAAGGCGATCAACGAATCTCCGCTGTCGCCTTGATCGTCATTCACTACCAAAATGCTGATTTCATTGCCTGAAACCATGCGAAACGAGCTGTCGTTGACCAACGTAATGATGAAAACCAGCACAATCGGCATGGCGTACATGAGTAGCAAACCTACTTTATCATGCAATACTACAAGAGCTTCTTTTTTTAGCGTCGCTAAGAGTTTATTCATTAATCGCGGTATTCCGAGCCCGTAAGTTTAATAAAAAAGCTCTCTAAATCCACCGCATTGTGTTCGATTAATAAAGATTGTAAACGATCAAGGGCAATCATTTTACCATGATCCATCAACAAAATGCGGTCACAAAACTCTTCCGCTTCTTTTAAGTGATGTGATGTATAAATGATGGTTGTGCCTTGTTTATTGAGTCCTTCCAGGTAATGCATAATCGCCATTTTGCTTTGCACATCTACCCCAACGGTCGGTTCATCCAGAAATAGAATTTTAGGATTGTTAATAATACCGATAGCCAGGTTTACGCGACGCTTCATTCCACCAGAGAAGGTATTGATTTTCTTGTCGGCTACAGAATGTAAGCCCAAAACTTTTAGCAATTCAGCAATGCGTTCTTTGAGCTCGTTTTTCGGAATTTTGTAAAGCGCTCCGAAATACTCGAGATTTTGCACCGGTGAAAGTTCCGGATAAAAAGCATATTCCTGCGGCACGAAACCTATTTCACCAAGTACCTTGTTTACTTTTTCCTGAGTCTGATGAATGGAATAAAACACACTTCCTGAGTCGGGTACCACTAAACCACAAAGAATGGAAATGAGCGTTGTTTTACCAGCACCATTCGGACCGAAAACACCGAATTTCTCTCCTTTCAACACCTCAAACGAAAGTTCATCGAGGTTTTTTTGTTCCGAACCTTTGAATTGAATAGAAAGACGATTGATCTCGATAATAGAAGGCATCTTTTAGGTTGTCAGTTTAGAAGTAGGTAATGCAGAAGAAGATTTTGAATACGAAAGAATAACCGATTTTAGCGCCGTATTTTGTTTACTGTAATCCTTGATAATCAGCGCCGCATCTTCTTTTACCTGACCATGATAGTTGAGGATTTTCGGACAATTTTCCTGGATCATTAAACGCAAGAAACGATAATCTACAGCGCTTTTATTGGCTTTTATTTCCGCCTCCAATAGTGCCTTTCCTTTGTTGAAATGCGTCAACTTTTCTTTCGCGGAAGATAAATATTGGGCTTCCTTCATAATCATGGCCCCCAAATAAGCACGTGTTTCGGAAGTAGATGTCAGTTTTTCCAAACGCTGACGCTCGGATTTGATTTTATCTGATGAATTACCACTGAACACACCAAAGTAATGCGATTTATCAATGGATGCATGCGAAGCAAAAGCAACAAAAAAGAGTACAAAAAGCAACTGTTTTTTAAACATAGGTTTTCTTTCAACTAGTGAGTGAACAATTGAGTTAAAAAATTGTTCACCGGCAAAAATAGCGAACACAAATCTAGGAATGGGATATCTGTCAAAATTTCAGCTATGATTCATCAAACCAAAACAATTATTCTAAAACGATATAGTAAGCGTAACATCACAAAAACCCATGAAAACCACAGTTTTAGCACAAATTTCATCGTTAAAAAATCTTGTTTTGACTTCCTTTTTAGTACCTTCGTTGACCTTTAACAAACTTTCTATGCGAAAACTACTACTGCTTTGGATGCTTTCTATGGGGCTCACTGTTTCTGCTCAAGATTACGCGTATCATTTTTCAGGAAAATTATCAGAAACCGCTCAAGCCGAGTTCTTGAAACGAATGGAAGATTTTCATTTTTATACCGACGTAAAATTGCGTTATAAAAATGACAGTCAGAAAGGTGAGCTTTTGTTTTCAATTCCTGTTCAATCGGCTAAAACGGAAGAAGACGCTCCCTACTCTATTCTGGATGTAAAGCAACTGTTGTTGAGCTTTGATTTATTGCCTGATACGTTTGTAGAACGCACAAAACACTGATTATGCGTATAGCTACTTTTTCGAAACTCCTCATCGGTTGTTTATTTGTTCCGGCTGCTCTTTTTGCACAATCGAATGATTGTTCTACAGCCACCACACTTCCGGTAACTGCCAACTGTTCTTCGCCAACTGCAGGAACAACTGCTTCGGCTACACAATCTATTCCCGGGTGTTCGGGCACAGCAGACGATGATGTGTGGTATCAATTCACGGCGACTTCGGCAAATCATAAAATTACGGTAACTCCGTCGGCAGGAATGGATCCTGTGGTTCAAGTATTTTCTGGCACTTGCGCTTCATTGACATCGTTAGTATGCCGGGATATTGGCTTTAGTGGTGATCCGGAGATTGTAAACCTCACTTCATTAACCATCGGAAACGTTTATCGCGTGCGGATTTACCATTATGCAGCAGGTTCAGGAACCGGAACGTTTACCATTTGCTGTACGGTTGCTTCTCCGGCTCCATCGAATAACGAATGCGCGGGAGCCACTCCGTTAACCGTGAATACTGTTTGTACTCCGACCGCCGGAACTACGGAAGGTGCCACGCAAAGTTTGGCCGGATGTTCGGGTAATGCCGATGATGATGTGTGGTATTCATTCGTAGCAACCAATGCACAACAAACCATTACGGTTACACCAACCGTTGCCAATTTAGATTTTGTGTTCCAGGTTTTTAGCGGATCATGCGCAGCCTTGACCAGCGAATCATGTGTAGACCTCACGTTTATGGATGATCCGGAAACGGCTCAGATTGTGGGACTCACTGCCGGACAAACCTATTACATCCGCGTTTACGATTATTACGCAGGTAGCTCGGGTAGTTTTTCAATTTGTGTTACAGGTCCGGCAACTGCGGTTCCTACCAACGACAATCCGTGCACAGCATTGGTTTTACCTGCCATTACATCCAATTGCAATTATTTGGAATTTACAACTGTCGGAGCAACCAATACTGCTACTCCCGGAGCACCTTCCGCGTGCATTGGCGGATCAGGCGCTATGATCGGTGGTTTTAGCGGAAGCACACTTGATGTGTGGTTTTCGATGGTTGTTCCATCTTCCGGAAATGTTTACATCACTTCAAAACCCAATATGGGCGCAGGTCGTATTAGTGATGGCGTGATGGTTTTGTATTCGGGAGCGAATTGTTCAACACTAACTCAGGTTCAGTGCTCAGACGATACTCCTTCATATCCGGGGGCTGCAAATGACGG
>JBILJP010000062.1:0-17691 GCA_044377135.1 Fluviicola sp. | reverse complement strand
AGCGTCGAGTTTTCTTTTGCTTACTTTTCTTTTGCGGAAAAAGAAAAGTAAGGTCAATCGAGAAATTATTAAGAATTGTATTTTTTGATCGGACTATAATGAAAGACTACCCCAAAAACACCAGCACTTACCTTCCCCACTACTAGCGATCAACTAACCAAAAAACAGTAAGTTTGACACACTGAAACAAACATGGAAAAAATCTCTAAGGCCAAGATTAAATGGATCCGAAGCCTTCAACAAAAAAAGACACGCGAACAAGAAGGTGTTTTTGTAGTTGAAGGAGAGAAGATGGTGCTCGAAGGTTTGGAGTATCAACTTCAAATGCTCGTTTCACTAGTAGCCCACAAAGATGACCTTTCACTGGTTCCCGAAAAGCTCAGAGAAATGGCTTTCAGTGCAGATACAACCGAGATGGAACAACTTTCGGGATTAAAAACACCGAATAAATTGCTCGCCGTTTTCAAACGTCCGACTTTTGAAAGAAACGAAACCGGATTTGAATTGGCATTGGATAGTATTCAGGATCCCGGAAATATGGGAACCATTCTACGTTTGGCCGATTGGTTTGGCATTCAACGCATTGTCTGCTCACGCGAAACGGTTGATTGTTACAACCCGAAAGTAGTGCAAGCATCCATGGGCGCTATTTTCCGCATTCAAGTGGTTTATACTGAACTTTCCGATTATCTATCAACTGCCAATCGACCGGTTTACGGCGCCTTGCTCAATGGCGATAATTACCGATCGGTTTCGTATCAATCTGACGGAGTTTTGTTGATGGGAAATGAAGGAAACGGTATTTCAGAGAAACTCCTTCCGTTGATTACGCAAGCTGTTACCATTCCAAAGTTGGGTGAGGCCGAATCGCTCAATGTAGCTACCGCAACTGCCATTTTACTAGCCGAGGTGAAAAAATAACACCAAATTATTCGGCTTTCTGCTCCAATTTAGCCGCAATTGCATCCATGCATTTCATTCCGTCAATCGCAGCTGAAACAATTCCACCGGCATACCCTGCTCCTTCTGCACACGGATACAAACCGGCAATTTCAACATGCATGCAGGTTTCCGGGTCACGTGGAATAGAAACCGGTGATGAAGTGCGCGATTCCGGTGCATGTAAAACAGCATCGTTGGTTAAATAACCACGCATTTTACGATCAAAATCAACAAAGGCTTTGCGCAATCTACGTGCAATGAAATCAGGCAAAACCGTGTTCAAATCAACACTTACAATGCCTGGTTGGTAAGATGTTCGCGGAAAATCGTTCGATTTTTTCCGGTCGATAAAATCCATCATGCGTTGAGCCGGAACACGCTGTGTTTTACCCGCAGCTTTCCAACAGGTTTGTTCTACTTGTTGCTGAAATTCCAAACAAACAAACGGATTATCGGGCGTGTAATTCGGTAATTCCTGCGGTTCTACACTTACCACAATTCCGGAATTGGATGTAAGATTATTGCGTTTGGAAGGCGACCAACCGTTGGTAACCACTTCTTCTTCAGCCGTTGCGCACGGAGCAATAATTCCTCCCGGACACATGCAAAACGAATAAACACCTTTGTCTTCAACCTGAGTTACCAAGGCATAAGAGGCAGGTGGAAGTAATTCGTCGTTAAGTCGACCGTGGTACTGAATGGTATCGATGAGTTCTTGCGTATGCTCGATTCGTACTCCCAAAGCGAAAGGTTTTGCCAACAATTTCACACCACGATTGTGCAAGAGGTAAAAAATATCGCGGGCGCTGTGGCCAGTAGCCAAAATCACATTGGAACAATCAATTCGCTGATTGCCGTTGATTTCTATTCCGACCACTTGTTGCTGTTCGATGAACAAATCGGTTAATTTCGATTCAAAACGCACTTCGCCACCATATTCAATGATGCACTCGCGCATTGCCACAATCAGCTGAGGTAATTTATTGGTTCCAATATGCGGATGTGCGTCGACCAGAATATCTTGCGGAGCACCAAAGTGTACCAACCATTCCAGTGTTTTTAAAACGTCACCTCGCTTTTTAGAACGGGTGTATAGTTTTCCGTCGGAATACGTTCCTGCACCGCCTTCACCGAAACAGTAGTTCGATTCGGGGTTTACGAGTTGTTCTTTATTCAATTTCGCCAGATCCCGGCGTCGGGCACGCACGTCTTTACCGCGTTCGATGACAATTGGTTTCAAACCCAATTCCAACGCTCTGAGAGCTGCGTATAAACCTGCAGGACCGGCACCAATGATGTAAACGGGCGTAGCATCAGCAACATTCTTCGGGCGAAAAACAGTTCCCTTTTCCGGCACTTCTCCTTTCGGATAAATCAACAACGTCGCATTGATTTTGATATCCCGCTTGCGCGCATCAATAGAACGTTTGTGCCACACAAATTCAAACGAATCGGGTGAAAGATGTTCTTCTTTGGCAATGAACAAATGAAGTTTTTCCGCGTCGGCTGCTAGCTCGGGAGATACTTGGAGTTGGAGTTGTTTCGGATCGTTCATGGAGGTTGTAAAGATAACTCATTTTTTTACCACAAAGGCACAAAGAAAAAGGACAAGCTATACCTAATAAAAGAACACAAAGAGATTTTAGGTCGATCACCTTTGTGATCTTAACACGTCTATCCTTCAAGAAAGCTTTGTGTCTTTGTGGTTCTAACCTTCGAAGATGAGTGAAAACCACCACACTTTGTTGAACAACTGATCGATGGGTTTGGAAGAAGGGGTTCCGTCTTGGATAAACGAGTTGGAAAAGCTTTGCGAATACTTGATCTCGAAACCGAATTTAAAATACGGCGCAAAAAACTCGAGCCCACCCCCTACTTGTCCTTGAAAATCGTTGGCTTTGATTTTAATGAACGGATCAATGAACGATTGCGATGCTTTTTCCTGAGATTGTAAATCGAATGAATACTGACCGCCAACAAGCACGTAGCTCGCGAAATTATTCAGTCGAAGGGTTCTGAATTGCAACATCAACGGAAAATCGAGATTGGTAGAATTGACCCGCTCTTCGGCATAAATATCTTTCTTGGCCAACGGATCCGGGTCTTGATAATAATACTGAATCACCCGTTCCTGAAACGAAAGCGTTGGGATAAAACGCAAACGCGCCACGGGGTGCCACAATTTTAGCGTCGTCACAATACCTACTTGTCCGCCAGGCTGACTTTTATTCTCCAAAGATTTGATGCCATACTTTTCGTAAGCATTCGGAACGGGAATGATGTTGAAATTGGCTGAGTTGGCGCCAAGCATAAATCCGAAATGCAGCGTTTTTTCATCAAAGCGTCTGTAATTCTACGTTTTTTCGGGCTGGGCAAAAGCGCCTAGCGTTAAAAGACAACACAGTATGGAAATCGGGAACTTCATATTCAACACCATAACGCTACTAGCCGAAACTTATTTTATACCGGAATAAATGGTTGCAATTCCGCCACCTACCAAACGCGACTTCACATTGCGGTATCCTACTTTGGTTAAAATCGCTTCAAAATCTTTTCCTTCGGGAAATGCAGCTACCGATTCGGGTAAATATGCATAGGCCTTTTCATCTTTTGAAATACGTTTTCCGAAAAACGGAATGATGTATTTGGAATGGAACGCATAATATTGTTTGATCGGGAATTTCTTTGGTTTCGAAAACTCCAACACAATTCCCATTCCATCAGGGCGCAACACACGCAACATTTCCGACAATCCTTTTTCGAGGTGTTCGTAATTGCGTACGCCAAATCCTACGGTAAATGCATCAAAATATCCGTCATCAAACGGCAATGCTTCCGAATCGCCTAAATGCATGGAAATGATATGATCAACCTTGCGCTTTTTCATTTTCTTGCGGCCCACTTCCAACATGCCTTCCGAAATATCGATCCCGATGATTTCATCCGGATTGAGTTTTAAGCTTTCAATGGCAAAATCTCCTGTTCCGGTAGCCAAATCCAAAATGCGTTTCGGGTTGATTTCGCGGAGCATGTTTACCGCTTTCTTGCGCCACAATTTATCTATTCCAACCGATAAAAAATGATTGAGAAAGTCGTATTTACCGGAAATATTGTTGAACATTTCGGCTACTTCTTCTTTCTTAGACTGATCTTCTCTGCCGTAAGGCTTTACTTCTTTTTTCATCTTGCGTATGCTCGTTTTCCCAACGGGGAACTACTTTCTGCTATAACAATCGAATCAACGAACTGTTGACCGTTTGTTGGTTTTAATTCCAGGACTTGTCTTCACATTCTTCTACCAATTGGTAAGGCTGAATGGAAACCACTCCACTTTTCTCACACACCAATCCGCCGGCAAGATTCGATAATTCAGCTATCGTTTCGATGGAACATCCCGAGGCTAAACAAAGTGTTGCTACACTAATCACCGTATCTCCTGCCCCACTTACATCCGAAATGGTACGTAAATGCGCCGGAACATGCTTTTCGTTGCTTGCATTTTTAATGTAAACGCCATTTTCCGAAAGTGTCACAAACGTAATGTCGTTCTTCAATTCTTGTTCCAGAATAGTAATGGCACGGTCAAATTCCGGTCTGTTGGCAAACGTGCAAGAAACACCTACACCTTCACGCAATTCCTTTAAGTTCGGTTTGAAGAGTGTCACTCCTTTATAAGCAAGGAAATTGGTTTTCTTCGGATCAACCGTGGTTGGAATGCCTAATGATTTGGCTTCGGAAATCAACGATTCAATTACATTTTCAGACAACACACCTTTGTTGTAATCTTCAAAAATAATCGCGTCTATTTGTTCGGTTTGCAAGAGTTGTTTTACCGTTGCAATAAAGGTTGTTTCTTCCTGCGAAGTAAGCGTATGTGTATCTTCCGAATCGATGCGCAACAAATGCTGATTGTTACCAATCACGCGGGTTTTAACGGTTGTAACGCGATCATTGCTTTTCACAATTCCGCCGGTCGACATGTTTTGTTCGGCAATCAATTCGCACAAACGTTTACCGTGACTATCGTTTCCAATCACGGAACACAACAAAGCTGTAGCTCCTAAAGCTTGTAAGTTCAACGCCACATTCGCCGCTCCGCCCAAACGCTCTTCCTGTTTTTCTAAACTTACGATAGGCACAGGTGCTTCCGGACTCACACGGTTTACTTTTCCTAAAGTATACGCGTCAATCATTACGTCGCCAACTACCAAGATGCGCTTTGAAGCAAAATTCGTTAAGAGTTCGTGAATTGTCATTTACACCAAATTTTTCAAAGCTTCCGCCATACGACGCATAGCTTCCGTCAACGTTTCTTCGGAAGCGGCATAAGAAATTCGCAAACAATTCGGATCACCGAAAGCATCACCTGTCACCAGGGCCACCAAACCGACATTGAGCAAGTATAGGCACAAATCGCTGGCATTTTCAATGGTTTTTCCTTCGTAGGTTTTTCCGAAAAACGAAGAAACATCCGGGAATACGTAAAACGCGCCACCCGGTTTGTTTGATCTTACACCCGGCATTTGAGCCAAGGCATCCAAGACCAACTCTCGACGTTTAGCGAAAGCGGCAATCATATCTTTCAAAATCGCAGGATCGGCATTCACCGCCGCGATGGTAGCGCGTTGCGCGATAGAACAAGTAGCAGAAGTAAACTGACCCTGCACTTTTTCGCAGGCATCGGCAATCACTTTCGGAGCACCCATGTAACCAACTCGCCAACCTGTCATGGCCCACGCTTTTGAAACGCCGTTTACGGTAACCACTTGATTGTACACATCGTCAAACTGCGCCATAGAAGCGTGACTTCCAAAGAAGTTGATGTGTTCGTAAATTTCGTCGGAAAGCACCACCAAATCAGGATGTTTTACCAATACATCGGCCAAACCGCGCAGTTCTTCTTTTGTATAAACCGTTCCCGTTGGGTTGCACGGCGATGAAAAGATCATCAGCTTAGACTTTCCGGTAATAGATGCTTCGAATTGTTCGGGCGTGAATTTAAAATCGCTTTCGATGGTTGTTGGAACAATCACTGGAATACCTCCCACTACTTTCACAATTTCGGCATACGACACCCAATAAGGCGCAGGAATGATGACCTCATCGCCTTCATTGATCAAACTCATCACCACATTGGCAATGGTTTGTTTGGCTCCGGTAGACACCACGATTTGATTTTTATCGTAGTGAATGCCATTATCGCGTTGAAATTTATTGGAAATCGCCTGACGCAAATCTTCGTATCCGGGCACAGGCGTATACATCGTGAAATTTTGATTCATCCCTTCAATTGCCGCGTCTTTGATGAATTGCGGTGTAAAGAAGTCGGGTTCGCCCAAACTCAGCGAGATCACATCTTTTCCTTGTGCTTTGAGTTCGCGGCTTTTTTTGGACATTGCCAAGGTTGCGGATTCTTCCATCGCTTCTACGCGATCAGATAATTGAATCATATGTCGGTTTCTTTTAGAGACAGCCACAAATTTAGTATTTAGAATCTGAAAACAGCGCAATGATTTCACTCTTGAATGATTTTCAATTCAATCAGCAATCTCACCATAACCCATTGATAATTAATCATTACGAAAGAAGATCCAGTCTCCCCCTTTGAAGGGGGATGAAGGGGGATGATATACTACTACTGATTATCAATTGTTTACAAATAAAACATCAAACTCTTAAAGAAATCTAAAACACACTAATTTTATACTCAAGTGAAGAAATCATGTTAAAACAACCTAACCTCCAACGATTCGCCTGAATTTCGTAATCTTGCACAACAAATTAGGTCTCGTAGTTCAACGGATACCCGCCTGTCAGGACGGACAGGGAATAGAAGTTTCCTAAACTTTAGATATGCCTGCTTGTATGCGTCAAGCTGACAGGGGTTCTCATCATTAGAACAAGATAAGCATTTAGTAAAATCCGAAGTTTTTTGTTTATATTAAGTAGTATGAAACACTACTTTGTCTATTTAATTCAGAGCGAGCTCAACGGATCATTTTATGTTGGGATGTCACAAGATATCGAAGCTCGTTTAAAAGAACACAATGCCGGAAAATCTACTTATACAAAATCATTTGTTCCCTGGAAATTGATTTATTCCGAAGAAATTGGAGAAGCACCGTTGGCTCGTAAGCGGGAGAAGTATTTAAAATCTACCGCTGGCAAGAATTTTCTAAGGAAACAAGGAGTGATAAAGTAGCATTTCGCCTGAATTTCGTATTCTTGTGACACAATATAGGTCTCGTAGTTCAACGGATAGAATAGAAGTTTCCTAAACTTTAGATATGGGTTCGATTCCCTTCGGGATCACAAAAAGAAAAAGAGCATTTGACGCAAGTTGAATGCTCTTTTTCTTTTTGCACTCTTCTCTCGCTCTCCCACTCACTCTGAGCTCTTTTTTCTTTAGTGTGAGAATTGAGAGTGAGAGCGGGATCTGTGTTCGAAGATAAAATCCAGTCTCCTCCCTTGAGAAGGAGCAGGGATTGATCTCCTACGCCTTATTTCATTGGGCTTCCAGTGTGTTTCATTAAGCTAGGAGCAGAATGAGGTTCTGGATTGGAATCCCAACACATTATTTGGGGTTCATAAATATTCAAATAATCTCAACCTATTTCAATAAAATAGTGATTCAGCTATTCTTATCGACAAACTTAGTAATATAATCAGTTGGAGGGTTCGGTAGCGATAGTAAAAACATCCCCACATCTTCAATTGATTCAAATGGTCTATCAGTACCAAAAACCTTACTTCCTCCTACATACTTTTGGCAAATATACCCTTCATCGCTTCTGTTTACACAGATCATAAAGTTTGCAAAGTCAACCCATCCTATAAAAGTCATTCGAAGAAATTTTAAAAATCAAAGGTCGTATTATTCAAATAGGATACGACTATTCGAATGATTTATTTTAGGTTTTGATCTTTTCTTTTAGCAAGTAGTGTATAGAAGACTGAAGTACTTATGTACTTTGGCCATTTCTGATCAAGTCCTATAATCTCTAAAATGATCTTTGATATTTCGAAATCATAGAATTATTAGGTTAATATCTCTACATAAGATGCTTATGCCTCTAAACTTTTCAAGAAAAGCTTATTTATACATTTTCAACTGTTCATATTCTATTTTTAAAGTTTCTAGTTCAATAATTCTCATTTGCCAATCTAAAAAGGTGTTTTCCATTTCGGTGTATGTTATTCGGCCATCTTTGTAAAGCAAAACCGATTTGTCGTAAATTAATTGAAGGTTTGAAACAATTTGCTCCGTTTGAATAATTACTGCTTGTTTTAGTAAAATATCTTGTTCGGATTGTAACGTTCTAAGTTCTAAATCCTGTTTTTTGAGTTCAATTTGTTGGTTCAACTCATCTTTTTTCACCTCGTTGAGTTGTTTTGTTTTCAACCATGCACCGCGATTGAATAACGGAATAGTGAGGTATAAACCGATGCCTTGATAAAGGTTTTGCTGGATTTGATCACTGTATGGTTTGGTTGGGTTTCCGACTACCGAATAATCTTTGTTATTGGTTGAAAAACCTGTACCCAAGTTTCCGCTTAACGAAAGACTAGGTAAAATCGTTGAACGATCAGATAAATACTGATAATCGGTCATTTGTTGCTGAATTTGCGCCTTTTCGAGTTCCGTCAATTCTTTAAACTGCGGACGGGTTGTACATTCCGATATAGAAGCCATTTCAACGGCTATTTCTGAATTGATTGGTTTTCCAATGAGGTAATTTAACTCAATTGTTTTCATCCTTTTTTCAGTCGAAAGTTTGATCATTACCAATTCTTCATTTAGTAATGAGTTGTGACTTTTCAGTGTATCAATTGCAGATATTCTTCCACCAGTAATAAGCAGTTGTTGTATCTCTTGAATCTGTTTGTATTTCTCAATTCGGATAGTCGCTTGCTCTAACTGAATGTTCAGCTTGCACACAGTTAGATAAAGGTCTATTAATCGAATAAGCAAGGTGTTTTGTTTTAGTGATACATCTTTTTCTTGTACTTGAATCGTTAAATCTTTGCGCAAACGGTCATATCGGTAACTAAAGCCATTAAATAGCGTCATGTTGGATGACAACCCAAACGATTGTGAATTAACCGTATTTGTTGCAAACGTATTAGTAAAGGGGTCAACTCTGCGACCAAAGTTTGTATTTGTTCCAACTGAACCACTCAGGTTTGGGAGCAGTGTCCAAAAATGAAAACTTCTTTCAATTTGTGCGTTTCGAAGTGAAGAAGTTTCCGAGGCTGTCTGCAACGAATTTTGAAGCATCAAATCAATACATTGTTGCAAGGATAGATGATCTTGACTAAATGCACTATTGCACCAAAGAATGAAAAGCGGAAAGATTTTTTTCATTTTATCAGATCGGTTAGTTTCTCAAAAAAGCGTTCTAATAATCGTTTTTTCTTTGTAATAATTTTCACCGTTCCTTTCAATTGTGCTTTGGTCGGGATTAGCTTATTATAGGTTGTTTTGAGTTGTTTGGGTAAACGAATGCGTACCTGATATTTTCGTTCTTTGTCTATTTGGGTGATGTTTGTAACAACTCCCTCAATCATCCCGAATTCATTTTTAGGATAATCTACCAACTCAATAAACGCTCGTTGTCCCTTTTTCACTTTACCAGCTCCAGTTGATTCAATTGAAGCAATGGCTGTAAAGGTATTTCCATTTGGAACAACTACGATTGAAGCTTGATTCGCACCATAAAACTGATTTAGTTGCAATTGTTTATTAAAGACAACTTTTCCCGGACATGGAGCAACCCAAACGGCATTTTTACGCCATTCTACTAATTGGCTTTTAAGTGTTGCTAATGCTAATTTCAAGCCTGAAACGCGTTCTTGTTCTTGTTTGTTTTGATCATGTTTCAACACAACCACTTCCTTACGCAATGAGTTTAATTGGATTAGATTTTGAACATATTGCTCTTTTTGAGATTGAACCGTTTGCATAGCCTGCGTTTCGGTTCGTTTGTCTTGATTCAACGACTGTTTAGAAATAGCACTTTCTTGCGCTAAACGTTCACTGGTTTTTAATTCTTCAGCAATAAGTGTGTATTCACTTTCGGATAACTTGATTTTTCGGCTTGCAATGGTTTGTAAGCGTTCACGATACGTAATCTCCCGCAGAATAGATGCCATTTGTTCGCTTACCAAATTAGATTGATACAGGCTGTTCCATTCATCAATACGTGTTTCCAATGCTGTCCAAGCCTGTTGAAATGTACCCAGTTGCAACCCTTTTGGACAAGTTGGAAGTTTTGATTTTGGTTTTAAATCAATTAGTTCCAGTTCATTTACAAAACGCTCTGTCTTTTCAATATCAGTGGTTTTTGCTTGGTTATCAAACTGAGCTAGTAATTGATTTTTCTGCACGTGTTGCCCTTCTTTTACAAATAATTGTTTAAGCTGCACGTACAATTGATTGCTCAATTCAATGGGTGGTTCTTTTGTTGTTACAGTCACTTCACCATTTATCTCATCGGGATATTCGATCAACCAAGACAACCCTACAATGAGTAAAATGATAAGCAAAAACAAACCGTTCCCTGAACGAATAATCCATGAAGGCGGATTTGAAAGCATTTCGTTCATCGGTTCGCTTTTCAGATCAATTGTTATTTCTTTTTCTTGCTCCATTTCAATTGATCGGATTATGGTTTTCAATTTTCTCTAATTCCAATTGGTTTTTCACAAGATGGTGATAACTTCCTTTTAATGCCAAGAGTTCTTGATGTGTGCCTTGTTCTATAATTTTACCTTTATCCAACACCACAATTTGATCGGCATTTTTAACGGTACTTAATCGATGGGCGATGACAACAGCAGTTCTTCCCTTGAAAAACGAATTGAGGTTTTCCATGATGACTTTCTCGTTATTCGCGTCTAAAGCACTTGTGGCCTCATCAAAGAATAAATAAGATGGGTTTTTATAAACGGAGCGAGCAATTAAAACGCGTTGTTTTTGTCCTCCGCTGATTCCCATACCCTCTGCACCAATTTTAGTGTTGTAACTCAGGGGTAATTCTTCAATGAACTCACGGATATTGGCAATATGAACCGCTTGTTTCAATTTTGTTTTATCAATTATATCATCCCCGATGGCAATGTTATGCGCTATAGTATCATTGAAAATGAATCCTTCTTGCATCACCGAACCACAGTTTTCGCGCCAAATGTGTTGTGTGAAAGTGTTTAATTCTGAATCACCGACCTTTATTTTACCTTCTATTGGATCATAAAACCGCAGGAGTATTTTCATCAACGTTGTTTTCCCACTCCCACTTGCACCAACTATAGCGGTTATCTTATTAGAAGGAATTGTGAGGCTGATGTTTTCTAACACCAATTTATCAGAACCCAAATAGCGAAAACTAACATTTTCGAGTGTGATTGTACGATCTTCTGGTAACTCATCAAGGCGGTTTTCACCCGCAGGTTCTTCATCTTCTTTATTATGAATTTCTGCTAAACGCTCTAGTGAAATGCGGGCATCCTGTACAGAATAAATAAATCCTAAAAATTGACCAATTGGGGAATTTAATTGACCAATTATGTAAGAAACAGAAAGCATCATTCCAAGTGTTAACTGACCATCTATTACCAGTTTAGCTGTATAGAAACTAATAATAATATTTTTAAGTTCATTTATAAATGATGCTCCATTACTTTGAATCTGTTCAAGCCGTAAATTCCTTGTTTGTAGTTTGAATAATCGAATCTGAACGTATTCCCACCCCCATCTTTTTTTTCTTTCAGCGTTGTGCAATTTTATTTCTTGCATCCCTGAAATCAGCTCCATTATTTTTGAACGTTCTTCACTCATTTGAGAAAAACGCTTGCGATCTAAATCCTTCCTACGCTTTAAAAAAAGATTAACCCAAAAAAAATAAATTATAGTTCCTAAGAGGAATATTAAGAAAACAGGGACGCTGTATATAGCCAATACAATTCCAAATACAATAAAATTGAAAGCAGAAAATAGAACATTTAAAGATTGATTCGTTAAAAGGTGCTCAATTCGCTGGTGATCACCTATTCGTTGCATTAAATCTCCTGTCATTTTAACATCAAAATAGGAAATAGGTAATTTCATTAATTTGATTAAAAAATCTGACACTAAAGAAATATTAATTCTCGTACTTAGGTGCAATAATACCCAACTACGAATAATTTCAATAGTGCTTCTACCAATGAACACAAAAAGTTGACCGATAAGCACAAGATAGAGAAAGTGAGTGTCTCGATTTTGAATCCCAATATCTACAATACTTTGTGTTAAGAATGGAAAAATCAACTGTAATAAGCTAACTGCAAATAATCCAAATCCTAGCTGTAGGATAAGTTTTTTATAACGAAAAAGATAGCGAGATAAATATGTGAAACTTTGTTTTGGAGGCTTATCATCATCCTCTACCACATTTAGATCTGGAGTAGGCTCCAATAATAATGCAATACCATTCTCTACATTCTTATCTGCTTTTTTACCAATCCAATTATCTAAAAATTCATTTGTAGAATATTTAAGTAATCCGTGTGCAGGATCGGCAACATAAACGGTGTCATTTTTTATTTTATAGACAACAACAAAATGTCTTTCATTCCAATAACAAATACAGGGTAATGGAGCATCCTCAGAGAATTGTTTAAAAGAAACTTTTACTGCTAAAGTTCTAAAACCTATTCTTTCAGCGGAGTCACTAATTGATTGTAAGCTACTCCCTTCTCTAGTTGTATCTGAAAGTTTTCTGAGTTTTTCCAATGAAACATCCCTACCAAAGTGCTTCGCTATCATACGTAAGCAGGTCGGACCACAGTCCATTAAGTCAGGTTGATGATAAAAGTAGAACTTTTTCATTCCCCCCAAATTTCAGCGTTTATTTTGGTGATCTGTTCATTATTCACAAAGAAGCCATCTGCATTATTAATTACACCACAATCTGAAAGGCTAAGAAATCCTATATCTCCTTTCCATTTTGAAATGTACGGGTTGTAATCGCATTCAGTTTCAAAATACCATTCATTTTCACTGCGCTGTTTTGGTAAGCGTGAATCAAAACACATATATCTCAATTCACAATCCTTACAAACCGAAATCGAATCACGATTGACATGCCAATATTTCTGAAAAGTTGGATTAGAAATAAGATTTTTTAGTTTTTCAAGGCTGTCAATATTTTCAATATTATCAATTATTTCATGGCAGTCAGGTGCGTTTTTCAAATTTCCATTGTTATCGATACAAATTTTACGATTAAAAAAAGTATTGAATTTTTGAGCTTCCAGGAAATATCGGGAATTAATATTAACTATCCGAGGCTCTCTATTATCATTTAATCCACTTTGATTAATTGATCCCAAAACAGGGTGTTTTTCCTTTAAATAGTCCAGCTTTTCCAAATCAAAAGCTTCATTAACAAAAAAATCTACATTAAGAAAATTGGAAACTGAAAAATGTAAATCTAATATTTCTTCAACTCTGTCAATGCTTTCTGTTATAATTAGGAGGTATTTACAAATTAGACCATCGATCAATTGAATTGCCTTTTCAAGATGCTCAGAATCGTAAATAATCGTATTAATAATAAAGCTTGGATGTTCCCAATTTAAGGAAAGAGGCTTAAAATGATAAAACATCTTTTTACTAACCATGAAAAAAAATTCTTCATGAATGAGTTTGTTATACCATTCCAATTCATTAATTGAAAGATCAGGTAATACTTCGCCTTCTATCTTGTCAATTAATTCATGTAAGTCATTAGGTATAAAATGGAAGTCCTGTCTATTTAGATCATAAAGAACAGATCTATTATATCCTGAAACAAGCTTAATTTCTTCCATCCATTTATGCACTTTCATATTTAGAGAATTGGTTTATAATTTTCTCGAACAAAATATAGTTTAGTCTGGTATGTCTTGGAAGTAATAAATTTTCTTCGAGACATTCTCTTCTGACCGGATTCAGATAATTTAGCAAACCTTAAATAAAAAGGAAGTTTATCTTGTTCTTTTAACAGTCTCTCGATTTCTTCTTTCATGTTTATTGTAAATAAGTGAGTCTGCAACCTTTTTTTCTAAATAATAATTGCATGGGGTTGATACCTGACTGAATTGACCTATAGGGTTTACTTCCAAAAAAATATACTCATCAGAATCATTGACAAGTAAATCAATAGAACCAGAATTTAAGTTTAACAATGACATTAATTTTGTTAGACGTTCTTTTAAATTATTTGGTAATTCAAAAGGCGGGGTTCTGTTAGCTTTTTCAAAATTATAATTTCGAAAATCAACTTTTGTAGTTTCATCATTTTGCGACATGATTGCACTGGCATACATTTCTCCATTCAAAAAGAATATCCGTAATTCAAATTCTTTATTAATTTGCTCTTGTAGCAAAATTGGATGAAAAGTATCATTAAGATTTTCTACCATTTCTTTTGATACTTGCATTGTAAGAGTTCCAACTATAAAGTCTTTATAATAAGCAAAAATTCCAGGAGAAAAATTTTTAGATATCACCTTAAAATCGTGTTTCTCAGCAAATTTTTGAACATCACTCTTCAAAGTGGTAACAATTGAATCAGGAATTTTTAAACCTACTTCAACAGCAATTTTCAATGCGCTGAGCTTATTCAGTTTATTATCATCCTTAAAATTCAACATTCGGTTTTTAAGATAGTTTTCAATAAAGTCTTCCAGATAAACATTTTCTTCAAATAACTGTCTATTAATACTTTGATTTAAGTCGTTGTCCGAAGATTGCATTCCCCACTTGCTAATACTAAACCAACTTCGTCTATACCAACAAGACTTAATCTCAGATAGCGAAACAACTTTTCCGTCCATCTCAATAAGTGAATCTGATTTATCGTTGTTAATTTCTGAATGCAGAATCCTAACCTTAGATTCATCACTTATTCTAATAAATTCTGCATCAAAATGTCGCAACCAATCGATAACATCATTTGTTGTTAAATCATCATCTGATGAAATAATTAATATCATAATCCAAGTCTGTTTTTTCGTTCTTGATAATTTTCAGGATCAAGTAAAGGGATATTGATGGGACGGGTTCCGTAATATTGCTTTCCGAAATAGACCTCTAAATAATGATCGTATGTACTGAAAAAAGCATCGTTTACAACTCCTTTTATATAAGCCTCCTCAAAATAATTATGCAGTAAATCCCAAGTTTGTATTAGATTTTTACCGGCACTATTCTTCATTACATGGAAATAACTTAATTCAATGTATCTTGAAAGAAAAGGGCAATCAAAGTTTGTCGGAAGTTGATTATTATTCTTCCTACATAATTCGTCAATATCAAGAATATTGTCAAAGTCTAACTTCATATACGCTTCTTTTAATATTGAATCAATATCACCAATCAATACACTATCTACATTTTGATTTTTTGTTAAAACTTTGGGGAATTGCTTTTTTAATTCGTTTGAATATCGAATAACAAGTTGATCTTTGGCAAGTATTGTGTTTTTGAATACCTCATAATCAATCAATTCAGGATGTTTTCTCCAATAAATTGGAAAACGCTCAAGGGTTTCTTTAACTAACCAGTCGATTAACTTATATTGATTAATAAGTTCATAGAATGAATCGTTATTTCGATTAACAATTGATGTATCGGAGTATTGAAATCTAAAGCCTAAATCCATAAGTTTTGCAGACTCTTTTTTGAAAAATTCAATATCAGCATTTCCCAAGGAAAACCTTAAAAAAGAATGGATATTACTAGGGTCATAACAATACTTTTTTTGATTTTCTACATATATTTTTTTTGATTTAAGATAGTCACTTTCAGCAATTGGAAAGATTGAGTCCGTAAACAACTTGTAACTGAGATTCTGACAGACACTACTAAAACTTAAATTGAAAAAACAAAACAGTACAAATAAAAGGCGATGATTTTTAAGCATGGGAAATATGTTTTAATTCAAAGGTTATGAAATAAGACCATTTACGAATTAATTTATTGAGGGAGTGAGAATTAGACCTTCTCACTCCCAAATATTAATACCCCTTATCTAGTTGGATTAACTGGAACTGGTGGTTTTGGAGAACAGTTGTGATCAAACTCAATCGTAGTTTGAACTGAATCAGCCTCAAAGTGAGTAGAACCTTGAATATCTCCGCAATCTGGAGCGGTATCAGGGCCAGTACAAGTGTTATTTCCTGTTGCACCCTCTGCACCACCTTTAACACTTGATGCCGAATCTAATTTTGAGTTCTCGAATTTATCGAATAAACTCTCGTTTACTTTTTTCATTTTATGAATTTTATTTCCTACTCATACTCGCTTTTCGGTAACCGCCAGCGTCAAAATATTAACTAACTTTATTTCCACGCAGACGCATCAATGGAATAAAGTCGCGCATAAATTCGTCACTGCAAATCTGAACGTCTGCGTCTTTAGCAGGGGGTATTGCAGTACCCTCTGCTCTTTTACTGTCCCGGACAGTATCTTAATATATGCTATTGGCATTCTTCAGTGAATATATTACCTATCCTGCCAGTTGTATTTCATCTCAACCAGTTAATCCAACTTTAATTGGATTACTTTAAAGTATTCAACTCGGAGTAGTTTAGCAGTTTAGTTAGAACTTGCAATTTATAAAAAATATGTTTTAATAAATAAATTTTCTTTCTTTTTTGCATTGAAGTTCGATAAGCAGTTAAAATAAGTAAAGTGTAATTCGTCATGCTAAGTAAATCTAGTAAGCCTAATGTCTTTTTCAAATCTTTAATTTCTATTCTTACCACTACAACGTTTAATTAGCCAAACAACAGGGGGACGAAACATATAGCTTTGATCCCCCTGTTTCACCTAACCACCACCTATTTTTTTGAATTTAAACTTTGCCATTGTCGTACCTTTCTAATTTCTAAATAACAACTTGCAGCCATTGCATAAACTGAAAGAGTTGGAAACTCCAATAGCATTTTAATATTGTCTTCTATTAACTGGTTGTAACGATCAATTGCTTTCTCCTTGTTGGCGGAACGATCTAACAATAATAAATCATAAATTACCAGATGTAATTCTAAATCCTTTGTCAAAAAATGTTCTGATTTATTCACTCCAATTTTTTTTAGAAATGCACTTATCAAAATGTCCTCTTTAATTAATCGAATAATAAAATCTTCGTCTCGTATCAGTTGCGCTAAAACTGAGTCTGAATGCGCATTTTTTGTAACAACTATAGCCTTATCCGCGGGAATTGAATCATCATTTGACATTGGTTCAGTTTGTCTTACTCTGAATAGCTTTTGATACCATCTAAATAAAATTGGCAACGTTTTTAATTGTATGGGTCTAGTGGCTTCCATAATGCTGTTTTTTAGTTCTCTTACACAAAGCGTTTTTGTTTCATCATCGTATTTTCTTGGTAAAAGAATCCCACAGTAATTAAACGATAGAAGTATCCTCTAATTAGCTATGAAAGAAGAAACCTAAATTAGAGGAGATGAAACCTAAACTATTCGTCTACTAATTTTGCGCTCAATCACTGGGGATTCTTTTCAAGGAGCAAGTATAGAGGCTTTGAGTAAAAATGAAGAATTTTTAAGATGTATTTTTGCGTATTTTGAATATTTCAAAAAAATACGCATCGTACGCATGGTTGATTTACAGTTTGTTGTGTTTTGATCCAAATTTTTTTATCAATTCTTCCTTGGATTTACAACCTACTTTTTGATATAGATTTGATGCGTGTTTTG
>JBILJP010000377.1:0-4925 GCA_044377135.1 Fluviicola sp. | reverse complement strand
AATGGTACCTCCGTTCATTGGCGCGTTCACTGAAGCGGGAAGAAATTATGCTGCTCAACAGCGCTGATGCCATCTGGACGATTACTCAGGAAGATGCGCAACGTTTTACCGGATTAGGAATCACCAAACCCATACATACCATTCCGGTGGTAATGGAAACCAGCGCAGAACCGGCCAACTACGAAACAGCTGATTTTTTCCACTTAGGCTCCATGAACTGGGCACCAAATCAGTTGGCGGTGAAACGGCTCATTTCGGAAATCTGGCCTCAATTTTCAGTTGATAAAACACAGCATCAACTCCACATTGCCGGCTCTTTCCCTGAATCAATGGAAGAAACAGCAGCTCCCGGAATCATCTATCACGGTTTCGTTCAAGATGCTGAAACATTCATGCAACAACATGGTATTCTGGTCGCTCCAATTACCTCCGGTTCGGGTGTTCGAATCAAATTATTGGAAGCGATGGCTCTTGGTGTGCCATGTATCACTACTCCACTTGGCGCAACCGGTATTTTATACGCCGAAGGTTGTTTGGAGATCGCTGATACCAATGAAGAATGGCTTGCTAAAATGAACGAGCTGGTAGTTTCGCCTGAAAAACGAAAAACACTTGGTTGTGTAGCGCAACGCTATATGGAAAAATACCATAGTTTTGCCACCGTAAACACGCAAATCCTTACGGCTCTTGAACGATAAACCGATTCTGTTTATGGTACTTTCACGCTTTCCTTATCCGCTGGAGAAAGGAGATAAATTGCGTGCGTTTCATCAGATCAAATCACTAGCAGCGCATTATCGAATTGTACTGTGTTGCATGACCGAAACGACTATCGATGAAAAAGCCTTTCAGGAAGTCAATTGGTATTGCCATGAAATTCATACGTTCCCGCTTACAAAAGCAGGATTATTGTGGCAAGCAGCGTTAACTTTTCTCACCAACAAACCGTTTCAGGTCGCTTATTTTTACCGGTACCGTCATTTTAAGAAAATACAGCAACTACTTCTTCAACATAAGCCCAATCATATTTTCTGTCAGCTTCTTCGCATGGCCGAATATGTGAAAGACTACCATCAGTGTCCAAAAACCATTGATTACATGGATGCCCTTTCAAAGGGAATGGAACGCAGAATAGCTACCGAACCGTGGTACAAAAGCTGGTTTTTCAGCATGGAATTCAAACGATTGGTGCGTTATGAACGTGCTATTTTTGATTATTTCGAGCATAAAATCATCATTTCGAAGCAAGATCTGCAATTTATCCATCACCCGAAACGCAATGATATTGTTGTTGTTCCCAACGGAGTGGATGAAAGTTTCTTTGAATTCCCGCCAACTGAAAAAAAATACGATTTGCTTTTCACCGGCAACTTCAGTTATCCACCCAATATTGAAGGAGCTTGTTATTTGGTCAATGAGATTTTGCCCTTACTGAAACAACGTGGATACAAAGTCAGCGTGCTTCTTTCAGGCGCATCTCCCCATTCACGCGTATTATCGCTGGCATCCGATCAGGTTACCGTTTCGGGCTGGGTTGATGATATTCGCACGAGTTATGCACAATCGCGCATCTTTGTTGCTCCTATGTTTATCGGCACCGGATTGCAAAATAAACTTTTGGAAGCAATGGCTATGGGACTTCCGTGTATCACTACCCCATTAGCAAACAATGCGTTAGGCGCAACCGACGGCGAAAACATTCTCTTAGCAGAACAAACGGAAGTATTCGTCGAAAAAATCGTTGTTTTTTTAACAGAAAAGGATATGTTTGCCGCAATTGGTAACAAAGGCCAATTATTTGTTAAGCACAACTACTCATGGAGCTACCAAAACGATCAGCTGATCAAGCTATTGTTGCAATCTACCTATTAGCAGCGGTTTCTGTGCTTTTTTTACATTCTTGCTCTTCCGATTCTCCCAAATTACCTCTCTGGATGAAAGGTGAATGGAAAACCTCATTTAACGGAATAGCTATCAACGAAAAATGGTCTCAAAAAGGAGATTCATTGGTCGGTATTACCACTTGGAAGAAAGGCCAGAACAAACGTGTCGATCGATTGGTTATTCGCTTTCAACATGATACCTTGGTTTATCAAATTCAGATGGATAAAAATCCACCTATCTGTTTTCAATGTACCGACTTCACAAAAGACACTTTAGCATTTCTTAACAAGCACAATGATTTCCCAAAACGGATTGTATACGTGCGCCCGACAGGCAAATCCATGCGTGCCTGGGTAGATAATGGCATCGGAGATCCCAATAGAATCGACTATCCTTTCGAAAAGATTACTTCTCAGTGAACAATTGTCCTACTTTTCGGGTTAAATTTACAGCTCGAATAAAAAGTCATGACAAGTAAGTTAAACACAATAGAAGAGGCAATAGCTGATATTCAAGCCGGAAAAGTAATAATCGTAGTTGACGATGAAGATCGTGAGAATGAAGGCGACTTTTTAACAGCTGCCCGAAACGCGACTCCTGAGGTCATTAACTTCATGGCTACACATGGTAGAGGACTCATTTGTGCGCCTTTGTTAGAAGATCGTTGCGATGAATTGAAATTGGAAATGATGGTTGCTCAAAATTCGGCAACATACGAAACACCATTTACAGTTTCCATCGATTTGATCGGCAATGGTTGCACTACCGGAATCTCAGCAAGTGATCGTTCAAAAACCGTTTTGGCATTGATCGATCCGGCTACAAAACCCGAAGAATTGGGGAAACCCGGTCATATCTTCCCGCTCCGCGCTCGTAAAGAAGGCGTTTTGCGCAGAGCTGGTCATACAGAAGCGGCAACCGATTTTGCCCGATTGGCAGGATTTGAACCAGCTGGTTTGATCGTTGAAATTCTCAACGAAGACGGTACAATGGCGCGCTTACCTCAACTATTGGTTATTGCAGAAAAATTCAATCTCAAAATAGTATCCATAGCAGACTTAATTGCGTATCGCATGAAACACGAATCATTAATTACACGACAAGTACGGGTCGAAATGCCTACAGAGGTAGGTGATTTTGAGCTCGTTGCCTACACGGTCAATTCAACCCAACAAGAACATTTAGCATTAGTAAAAGGAACATGGGAACCCAATGAACCGGTTCTGGTGCGCGTCCACTCATCCTGTATTACCGGCGATATCTTCGGATCGTGCCGCTGCGATTGCGGACCACAGCTCGAATACGCCATGAAAAAAATCAACGAAGAAGGAAAAGGCGTTATCGTTTACATGAATCAGGAAGGTCGCGGAATCGGTCTATTGAACAAATTGCGTGCTTACAAACTGCAAGAAGAAGGTTACGACACTGTTGAAGCCAACATCAAATTAGGTTTTGAAAGCGATCAACGCGAATACGGTATCGGAGCGCAGATTCTACACGATTTAGGCGTGAAGAAAATTCGCCTGATGTCAAACAACCCGAAAAAACGCTCAGGCTTGATCGGTTACGGTCTTGAAATCGTTGAGAACTTAGCAATCGAAGTGGGACGAAATGTACACAACGAACGTTACCTGAAAACCAAACAGGAGAAAATGGGACATTCGTTGAAACTCGATAAATAATGCTGAAAGCTGTCGGTTTACAAAAAAAATACGGTCAACTAGACGTATTAAAAGGAATAGATCTTGAAATTGCTTCCGGAGAAATCGTCTCAATAGTCGGTTCTTCGGGAGCAGGCAAGACCACATTGTTGCAGTTATTGGGCACACTCGACAAACCAGATAACGGGATTGTGGAATTAGACGGTGTGAATCCGTTTCAACTTTCCTCCAAAGAATTAGCGAAATTTCGCAATACACAAATTGGTTTTGTCTTTCAATTCCATCAATTATTGCCTGAATTTACGGCAGTTGAAAATGTGATGATGCCAGCGCTGATCAATGGTGTTTCGAAACAAGATGCACAACAACGTGCCATGGAATTGCTCAAACAACTCGGATTGGCAGATCGCGCAACGCATCAACCGTCTGCACTTTCGGGTGGAGAACAACAACGTGTGGCCGTCGCCAGAGCCCTGGTAAACAAACCGAAGGTGGTATTTGCCGATGAACCTTCCGGAAATCTCGATTCGAAAAACGCCAAAGAATTGCACCAACTGTTTTTTGATTTGCGCAGAGACATGGGGCAAACCTTCGTGATCGTAACGCACAACAATCAATTGGCTGAAATGGCTGATCGCACACTCACCATGCAAGACGGATTAATCGTTTCATGAAAACCGACTTTCACGGCGGCATGTCGTTTGCCGATTTAAAAGAATTTCTTGATTTCAAAGCCGAAGAATACAACAATCCGAAATTCATCGAATCAGATCCTATTCAACTGGCTCATCGTTTTCAGCGTAAAGAAGATGTGGAAATTGTAGGGTTCTTGATGGCAACCATTGCCTGGGGAAATCGCAAATCGATCATTACCAGCGGTGAACGTATTCTCACCATTATGGAACACGATCCGTATAACTTCATTCGCGATTACAAACCTTTTGAATCGGCTTTTGTACACCGCACCTTTAACGCCGAAGATTTACACACCTTTTTTGCAAGTCTACAACGTCTGTATAAAACCGGCGGACTTGAAAAAGCATTCGCTTCACATGCCGAATATCCGGGAGTTTTAGGTCGAATAGCCAATTTCCGATCGGTTTTCACAGCAGATTCTTTTCCCGATCGTACGCAAAAACACATTTCCAATCCGCTGAAGAATTCTTCCTCTAAACGCTTGAACATGTACTTGCGCTGGATGGTGCGCAATGATAAAAAAGGCGTCGACTTCGGAATTTGGAACAGCATCTCCCCTTCCGAATTGCATTTGCCGTTGGATGTCCACACCGGAAACGTTGGTCGGAAACTAGGCTTGTTACAACGTACCCAAAACGATTGGAAAGCTGTAGCTGAAATTCAGGAATACCTCGTGAAAATGGA
>JBILJP010000560.1:0-4929 GCA_044377135.1 Fluviicola sp. | reverse complement strand
TAAATGATTTGTTGATTTAGTTCAGCGATAGGTGTTTTTTGTTCGATGAGTTTATTAGTTTGATCATTACTATAACGTTATTACTCATTCTGACTGACGAACCCACTTTTTTTTCGTCATTTTATTAGGTTATAATACTACTCAGACTCATAGGTCAACATACTAAACGAAACTACGATGAAACGTTTCTCTCCTACTACAAAAAATGCCTCTATATGGCATCAGGTGTCATTAACAATGCTATTCTTTTTTGTTTTGATTTCCAGTGCTTTATCTCAACAAGGAGATAATCAAATGCACGGAAAAGAATACAATTTCAGTTCACTTATTACGCCACTTCAAGGCAACCTGGAAGAATGGAAAAAATACAATGATCCGGCCGATTATGATCATCCGGAATTTGGTTATTTGCCGGAAGATGCACCTTGTAAAACATGCGTGGAGGTTATTTCCAAGCGCGATTTTGACAAACGTTATTTCATCAACGTAAACGATCCGACAGAATTTTACTCGCAATCGGCAATGGGAGAGTTGCACGCGAAAGTAGGAGAAGATTGGATCAGAGTGGAACACACGCTCGACAGAAAATCAGATAACGTTTACGAATCAACCAACACATTAGAAAATGCCGGATTTAATGTTTCCGAAAACAGATCATACATCAAAACCGCTATCGGGAATATTTACTTCAATACATGGTCGCTCTACACCAAAACAGGTGATGTGATGGTCAACCAGGGAGCCGCTAATTGGTCAAATTATACAGTGGGCGAAGATGGTGTTTTGATTCACAATGTATTCCCCGGAATTGATGCTGAAATGATTGTTTTTCGCGGAGCTATCAAAACCAGCTTTATCATCCGTGAAAATTTAATGGGAACATTCGATGAATTGATCTTCCGGGATCACTTCGATACACCTCTCAATCCAACGGTTGAATTTACCGGAGGAATCATGACTGAAGGAGTAGGTGAGTTGACCATATTTTCAGGATCAACCGACGTTCTTCACATGAATGAAGCCGCTTTATACGCTAAAAATGGTCCGAAAGAATTGATGGAATCGGGTGTTTACCGGATTAACGGAAACAGCGTAGATATTGTGGTGCGTTATGATTGGATCAATGACAATATCGGCGAGTACCAAATGGTAGTAGACCCAATTGTTACCGGAACCAATACTTTGGCTCAGGCTTCAGTGTTGGGGTCGCAATACAATGCCACATGTAATTTTACGACCTCTTGTAATTCATCACTTTCGGTGAATCGGCCTGCCAATGCTACCATTACAGATGTGCAATGGTCATTCAACTATTTGGCGCAAGGTTCTTGCTGGCGCGAAGACGGGGCTACCCGTTTTGCCGTAGGCGGGTGTGTGAGTCCAGCCACTGCAGGATTTTACTGGTTCTGCAATCTGCCAAGCGCAGGAACGTGTACCGGAACAAATATTTCCATTTTCAGTGATTTATCAGGCTGTCTTCCTGCGCCGAGTTGTGTGCCGGTAGCAGTCAACTTTACATTGCAGTTTTTTAGATCTTGTTGGGGGAATACCGGTTGTAACAACACGTGTATCGGTGCCGCGTCTCCCTGGACAATGACCATTACCGGAAATACGATCCAATACAATAACACCGTTACACCTTTTAACCTTTCCGCAACTACCGTTTGCGCCGGAGGATCTATTACAGCTTCTACTACCGGAGCATTTGGTGTGCCGGGATATACGTACAACTGGAGTTTCAGCCCTTCGGGTTCACCTTCGGTCGGTTCGGGCGCAAGTGCAAGCATTGTTTTTCCTACTGCCGGAAGCATTACACTTTACTCCTTTGTAACCGATGCTTGTGGAAATCAAGTTACGTACTCGCGTGTAGTTACGGTAACTCCGGGTCCAACAATTAACGTCAATTCTCCGACTATTTGTGCCGGTGGCTCAGCAACATTAACTGCCACTGGCGGAACAACTTATACATGGTCACCAGCGGGCGGATTATCGGCTACTACAGGTGCATCAGTCACGGCTAATCCAGCAGTAACAACTGTTTACACCGTTTCCGGAACAACATCGGGTTGTACGGGTACAACTACCTCAACTGTCACCGTCACTCCAAATCCGGTGATCAATGTCAATTCGGCAACTATTTGCGCAGGAGGATCTGCTACATTAACAGCCACGGGCGGAACAACGTATTCATGGTCACCTCCGGGAGGTCTTTCTGCAACAACCGGTGCGTCCGTAACGGCTAATCCAGTTGTAACAACCGTTTATACCGTCACAGGAACCACTTCCGGGTGTTCCGGAACTGCAACTGCCACAGTAACCATCGGACCAAACCCAACGGTTACCGTTAACTCACCCACTATTTGTGCAGGTGCATCAGCAACACTCACAGCAAACGGAGCCACAACGTATACATGGTCACCTGCCGGCGGTTTGTCAGCCACAACCGGAACAAGCGTCACTGCCAATCCGGCTGTAACAACCGTTTACACGGTCACAGGTACGATCGGAGGCTGTACAGGAACAGCGACTTCAACGGTTACAGTGAATCCGAATCCGGTGGTCAATGTGAACTCACCAACCATATGCGCAGGTGCAAGTGCTACGTTAACCGCTACCGGAGCTACAAGTTATACATGGTCGCCTGCAGGCGGTCTTTCGGCCACAAGCGGAGCTTCCGTTACAGCCAATCCGGCGGTGACAACCGTTTATACCGTTACCGGAACTACAGGAAGTTGTACTGGAACAGCTACTTCTACCGTTACGGTTGATCCGATTCCGGTAGTTGTAGTCAATAATGCTACTATTTGCGATGGCGCTTCCACAACCTTAACGGCTAACGGAGCTACAACCTATGTTTGGTCACCGGCTACGGGTTTATCTGCCACAACGGGAACTTCTGTGACAGCGAATCCGGTTGTAACAACTGTTTACACCATTGACGGAACTACAAACGGCTGTACGGGTACAACAACTGCAACAGTAACGGTTAATCCGAATCCGGTGGTCAATGTGAACTCACCGACCATTTGTGCCGGAGCTTCTGCCACATTAACCGCGAATGGTGCTACAAGTTATACCTGGTCACCTGCCGGCGGACTTTCAGCAACCAGTGGAGCGAGTGTCACAGCCAATCCTGCAGTAACTACAGTTTATACCGTTACAGGATCAACTTTGGGTTGCACGGGAACAGCTACATCAACGGTGACTGTAACTCCAAATCCGGTGGTAAATGTGAACTCACCGACCATTTGTGCCGGATCAAGTACCACATTAACTGCCAACGGGGCTACCACCTACACATGGTCACCAGCCGGTGGATTATCAGCAACTAGTGGAGCTTCCGTAACGGCGAATCCGGCAGTAACCACCGTTTATACGGTTACCGGAACAGCTTCGGGTTGTACGGGAACGGCGACCTCAACTGTTACGGTAAATCCATTACCAATAGCGGTTGCGGGTAACAATGGACCGCTTTGTCCGGGAGATCAATTGGATTTGACTGCTTCAACTGTTGCCGGAGCAACGTATAGCTGGGCAGGGCCAAACGGATTTGCTTCAGCACTTCAAAATCCTACGAATGCGAGTATAGTTGCAGCTGATGCTGGAGTGTATACACTTACTGTTACATTAAACGGTTGTTCTTCAACCGCAACTACTACTTTAACATTGAATCCGGGAGCTTCTACGGTGATCAATCCGTCGGGACCATATTGTGCGAACGGAAGCCAAGTTACTTTAACGGCTGCAAGCCCCGGTGGAACATGGACCGGAAATGGAATCATCAATTCAGCCACAGGTTTGTTTGATCCGTCGGTTGCTCAAATCGGAAACAATACCATTACCTATGATGTGCCAAACGGTTGTGGCGGACCTTCCTCAACAACAATCGTAGTTTTGGCGCTACCAACGGTGAATTTTAGTGCGGATGTGACTTCTGGCTGTGCACCATTGGCGGTGACGTATACCAATTTATCCAATCCGCTCGGAGCAAGTGTCAATTGGGATTTCGGAAACGGTGGTTCAGCAACTACCATTGCTTCGGCAAGTACGGCTTATGTGAGTGATGGTTGTTATGATGTAACGCTAACAGTAACTGATAATCAAGGTTGTACCAACGCTGCAATACTGAATGACATTGTTTGTGTGATTCCTGAACCGATCGCGTCATTCACGGTTGATAATCCGATTGCGACGATTACCGATCCTTCCTTCCAATTTTTGAATGAAAGTGCCAATGCTGTTTCCTATGTGTGGGAATTCGGTGACGGAACTTCTTCAACCGTAACAAATCCGGGGCAGACCTATCCGGGAGAAGGTGGGTATGATGTCATTTTAATAGCGACCAATGCTGCGGGTTGTAAAGACACAGCTGATCTGACTGTAAAAGTGATTGAAGAATTGATTTATTACATTCCGAATACGTTCACGCCGGATGGAAATGAATTTAACAATACCTTCCAACCTGTGTTTACATCAGGTTTCGATCCGTTTACATTTAACATGAAGATTTTCAATCGCTGGGGTGAAACGATATTCGAAACCAACAACCATGAGATCGGTTGGGATGGAACTTACGCCGGAAAATTGGTTCCGCAAGGAACCTATACATGGAAAGTCTATTTCCGCGATTCTGAAACGGATAAGAAATACGAAGATTTCGGACACATTTTGTTGATCCGTTAATGCTCAATCATCCTCCTTTCGGAATTAACGATTCGGAAGGAGGATGATTTTTTCAGTTGCGGTTAATCCGTTAGCAAATTGCACAGATACAAAATAGATTCCCGGCGCCAATGAATGGGTATCAATTGTTGGATTGACACCGTTTATTTTACTTTTCAATACGATATTTCCCTGTTGATCTGATAATTGGAAGTATTCCAGATTCAATGATGAGGTAATTGAAAAGTGTCCGTTTGCCGGATTTGG
>JBILJP010000061.1:0-17783 GCA_044377135.1 Fluviicola sp. | reverse complement strand
AGACCAAATTTGCCGACCGGAAAATGACTCCCAAACAGTGGGTCAAAGCCATGATCAAGTATCCTGAATTGATGGAACGACCGATTGTGGTGAAAGGAAACCGGGCAGTGATTGGTCGACCGCCGAGCTTGATTACCGAATTGATTCAATCATAAAGAAAAAGCATGTTAAAGGAATTCGATTTTTTGCTGAAAATGCTCCCCGAAATTCTGGTGGCCACCGCTTGCGGAACCATTGTGGGAATTGATCGGGAGATCAAAAACAAAGCGGCCGGCATTCGAACACACGTGCTCATTTGCGTGGGCGTAGCCATTTTCACTTTGGTGGGAATCAGTTTCGGTGAAAAAGCCGACCCAACGCGCGTTATCGGACAAATCATTACCGGAATCGGATTCCTGGGCGGAGGCGTGATCTTCAAACAAAGCGATCGTGTGGTGGGCATTACCAGCGCGGCCTTTATTTGGTTCATCGCAGCCATAGGCGTGCTTTGCGGTTTGGGTTATTTGCTCTCGGCGGGCATCCTCACCGTTGGTTTTGTCTTAATCACCAATGGCTTAAAGTACCTGGAGCGTTTTGTTGATCTCAGAAGAAATCCCGAAGATCAGGCAAAAGAGACCTCGGAGTTGCACGATGACAACGAGGTGTAACGCATCTCAATTTCTCGTTTTCCCCTAATTTATCTGTAAAAAAACTTGGTTTGAGTTAAACTCATGCCTCAAATTCGCGTGCCCAATTTTGCGGTAAACCGCAATGAAAATACCGTATTTATACGGTTGTTTGGTTGTGGTGGAATGGGTAGGTTTATCGCCTAAAAAGGTAGGGGAGTGGGAGTGAATTGCCCTCATGATTCGTAAACAGTTTAGTTAAAATAACGTGGGTAAGTTTTAAGAGAAATAGTAATGAGAACACATATTCTTTTTTAGTCGTAGTGTGTTGAATGGTAATTTTTTATATCAAATCGATTGAAATTAGCAATGAATAGAAGTATTCGTAAAATAAGAAAGTTAGCGGTCAGACTATGATTGCATCCAAAAACAAAAAGATAGAATGAAAATACCACAAGAACTAACACCATTAGCATACGAACTTTCCAAACAGGTTTTTGAAGGTAAGCTGACTTTTAAAGAAGGACAGAAACAACTTGTAGGCGACAGCAAAATGAATTCAAATTCTGCCGCTGACTATATAAATAACTTTCGTTGTATGGTTGAAGGTAAAAGGTTTACAAGGACAAACAATGCATACTCAATGGAGTATTTCTTTGACAAAATTTACGAGGACTATGGTTCTACTGGACTTTCAAACGCATTGACAGCATTAACACTACACATTGAGTATTACGAAGACATACAAAAAGTAGTAATGCATAAAATGCGTGACATTTATGCAAAGTATTTAGCAGTTCCAATTGACAGACCTGATGAACAAGAACAAAAAGAGATAATTCGTGCGTTTAAAAGTCAAAATAAAACCAAACAAGAAATTATTACTGAATTAAAAAAACTAAAACCGACAGATCCTGAAGAAGTAACTATAAGTAGTAAATCATATAAGCGTGACAACAGAACTGTTGTACAATTAAAAATTCTTAGGGACTTCAAATGCCAAATTTGTTCGATAACAATTAAAAAGAAAGATGGTACATTTTATATTGAAGCAGCGCATATAAAACCTAAGCATAGAAAAGGGCGAGAAACGCCTGACAACATTCTGTTACTTTGCCCAAATCATCACAAAGAATTTGACTTTGGTGACCGAAAAATTTCACTCCATGACAAAGACAATATTCACTTTGTATTAAACGGACAGGAACATAAAATATCACTTAAAATTGACTGACAAGAGCGACATAAAATAAACCGAACCACTAACAGTGGGCTCTACGAAACTGGTGGGGCAATGACCACACTCAGACACATTTGTGGTTAAACAATGTTTGGTTTTCCGCATCAACATTTGTGATGAAAAGATCGCCCATCGTAAATCTACAAGACGTAAGTTTAAAATACAGGTATATAAATGAAAACAAATAGAAATTTTTTAACAAGAACATTTGGGCAAAATGGATTATTCAAGTTTATTGTTTTTATCACAACATCAATTATTATTGCTATAATTCCTTCCTACTTGAATAGGAGTGCATTAGAACTCAATATTCCAAAATTTTGTGAAGAATGGTTTAGAAATATTGTTTCATTATCCGCAATCTTCATAATTGCTAATTATTTAAATTATTATATCACACAAAACAGAAATAAAGACAAAATAAAAATGCTAATAAATAATTTTATCGTGTTAGGAGATGGAATCATTAATAATATTTCATCAAACAATTTTGTTAGAAGTGAAAACATCAATTTAACTCAATCATTAGAATTAATATTAAAAAAAATTCAAAATGAAGATGAATATCTTTATAACGTAAAATCTATAGAAGACTTTAATAACTATTCATACTTTTTTAATAAACTGACGCATAAAATTAATGAAGGAAAAATTTCTGATTCTGAATTAGATAGCCTGAAAATAGACTTAACTAAAATAAAAAGTGATTTAATAAAATTTCAATAAAGATATGGATTCAGAATTAAAAAAAATTAAATTAAATCCTTTAAAATTTTATGCAAAAGCCAACCAAAATTTTAATAGTGAAACAGAATCAATAATAGATGATTTTTTTCAAACTAATAGTATTGAAAATGATGATTATATAAGGGTTGGAGATTATTTTTTAGAGCAAATTAATGAATTTACTCCGTTTAATGAAATTGAAAAGGCTGTTAGAACCTATAATAAAAAAATTAAGTACAAATTTATTGATTCTGCTACTAACAAAGATTATGAAAATTTGTTAGCTAACTTAATGCAGAATGGAAACTTTAAAACCTATGTAATTGCAGGAGGAATGGGTACTGGCAAATCATCGGTATGTAATTATATTGTAGATTTGCTAATTAAAAAGTTAGATGATAAAGGTAATTTTATTATTAATATTAAATTCGATTTTAACGGTAATTATACCGGGACTGATGATGAAATTTTAAATTTATTTAAAAGAGAATTGTTTGACAAATTGTGGATTGAAATAGATAAATATATAACTGTTAATCCCAACTCTCTAAATAAATTTACCGATATTTTAGCCGATAACTCCAAAAAAGATGAATATTATGAGTTTAGCGATTTTGATTGCTATGAACAATTAGATTGGGTAGAAAACACACTTTCTTTAAAAGAAAAGCTAAAAAAGCTAAAAAATTACATAAAATCTTATGAAGATAAATTAAATCCAGTTTTAAAACTTGTTCATTTTATTGCACATACTTTCACAAGTAATTCAGTAATATTTGTTTTCGATAATATTGATATTCTATCCACAGATTCACAAAGGAGTATCTTAATGAACATTTTTAAATATAATACTGTTTCTAGAATAAAATGTTTTGTTCCATTAAGAAGAGCTACTTTCAAAAGAACCTTAAAAGCAATTCAAAAGGACTCTTCTACTAAATCTGTTTATTCTTTTGGGTATATTCATCATCATGGTGTTGAACCGCTTAAAGTTGTATTGAACAGGGTTAATAAAGTCATTAAAGAATTTGAAAACAATAAACTCATTTCTGAACTTGATTATGAATATAAAACCGCGATTTTAGATAGACTTAAACTTTATAAATTTCTTTTGGAGACGGAAAATCCATTTTCAAAGTTTTTTGGTTTCATTTGTGGCAGAAGTTCTAGGCTCGGACTTATTTTATCAAATCGGTTTTTTATTAATAATGTAGTTAGTTACAAAGACAATAATGTACAATACGATTTAGCAATAAAATCATTCATGGTTAGTGATAATGAAAGCTTTGTATTTGACAACAGAATTGAAAAAAGAATTGCAAATATCTTGTGTCATAATTCAATAAGTGTATTTTCATTTTTACAGTATCTAATTTTACAAACGATAAGTAATACCAAAGAAATTGAATTTCTAGAAATTAAAAGAATTTTCAGAAACGTTAAAGATTGTTCTATTATGCAAATAGAACAATCCGATTTTTTAGACGCTCTAAATTCAATTTTATCTGTTTCTCGACCATTAATTTGGTCAGATGATAAGTCATATTATGATAATGACATAAACCTTGAAGAGTGTGATAACACATTACAATTGACAGAACTTGGTAAAGGTTATCTAGAAATGATTAAATATAACACTCAATATTTGCAAGAATGTATAATGTCTTTAAGATGGAAATTAGACTATATTCCTCAGCAATACGAATCTTTTAATTTTACAGATAGATTTTCATTTTTAAGAAAGTGTATTATGGAAATATTTATTCAGGAGAAAAATGAAATTAATTACAATGGAATAACTCCCTTATCTAAAGTTATTTTTACAACAATTGGAAATTCATATTATAATATAATTAATAATAGTGACTCATTGATTCAATCACAAAATGATGAAATTTATAGTTGGAAAAGTTTACGAAATATTATATATAATCAATATTCAGATAGCTCACATGATAGGTTTACTTACTTTTTAGATAATTATGTATAAAAAATCTACCGCTAAAAGGAGATTGCAATTTGGGGTAATAATTTTAAATTAAACATTCAAATTTCTAATAAACATTAGTGATTGAGATTAAGTGTTTCGAATTCTTCTTCTTCACAACGCCCGAACCAGTAACAACTCACAACATGAAAACACTCTACATCTTAGTACTATTAATGTTCTGCAGTTGCTCTACAAATAACCCCTTAATTTATTCTTGGCAAAACGGAAGTGAGTCTGAGGAAACCACTCATATATCTGAGACATATTTTTACGCTGATTCAACAGTTGCATTGTATAAACTTGAACGTCAAAACGGTAATAATTTTTCTAAAATTTCAATACACTATCCTTATTACTATAGAATTTCAGGCGATACGTTGATCATCACAGCAACAGATTATACCAATAAAAATTCAGCTTTAGTAAAAAGGGATAGTACATTTGAAATTGAAAGATTCAAGGTAAAAAGAAATAAACTGTTGCGGTTGCCGGATATTCATCAAATCCAAAGTGTAGGATACCAAATTGATCAATCTAATAGTGTTCTGAAAAAAATGCTTTATACCCATATTGAAACAGACTCAATGGATTGGAGAATGTATTGCTACAATTGCGATACATTAATACTATCTAAACCAATCCAATATCGTATTGAAGAAATTGGAAATAAAAAAACATTGGAAGAATTATTCCACTAACAACCGTTTGGTGCCATTTTTTCAATTGCAATCACCCCAATCCAGAGCCCCCCTATTCCCCCAAAATCCCCTCAGTTTCACACGATCATTCCGTTAATTCGCACCAACAACACTTTCATCTTCAACTTTCCCGTACATTTGCACCAGCTTACCAAGCAGGAAAGCCCTTAAAGAGAAAGAACGACTGAAAAAGAATGAGAACCAAGTACATTGACCTTATTGATCAAACCTTTGATTTTCCGCAAGATGAATTCAACTTACGCGAAGATAGGCTGATCTTTCACGGTATCGATTTGATGCGCTTAATTGAAGAGTACGGTACACCGCTGAAATTCAATTACCTTCCACAGGTTTCTAATAACATTCAACGCGCCAAGGGCTGGTTTAGGGAAGCCATGAACAACTTGGGGTATTCGGGGTCGTATTTTTATTCTTACTGCACCAAAAGCTCGCATTTCTCGTTCGTATTGGATGAGGTGCTCAAGAACGATGTTCACATTGAAACTTCTTCGGCGTTTGACATCGACATTGTAAACAAACTCTTGGAAACAGGTAAACTGAAAGAAGGAAGTTTTGTGATCTGCAATGGCTTCAAACCGCCTCAATACATCAAAAACATCGCATCGCTCATCGATAGCCATAAGGTGGAAGTGATTCCGGTGGTAGATAATACTACCGAAATTCACGAAATTTTGGCGGCCAGCGAAAGCAACGATATCAAAATCGGTATTCGGATTGCTTCAGAGGAAGAACCGAAATTTGAGTTCTATACCTCGCGCCTCGGCATTCGTTACCGCGAAATCGTTCCGTTTTACAAAGCGTTTATTCAAGACAATCCGCGGGTTCAGATCAAAATGCTGCACTTTTTCATCAATACAGGCATCAACGATACGTCGTATTACTGGAATGAGCTCACGAAGTGTTTGCGTATCTATTCCGATTTGAAAAAAGTGTGTCCTACCCTTGATTCATTGAACATCGGCGGTGGATTCCCGATCAAAAAATCATTGGCTTTTGATTTCGACTACGCCTACATGGTGCGCGAAATCCTGATGCAGGTAAAACGCGTTTGTGCTGATAATGACATTCCGGAACCGAACATCTTTACCGAATTCGGATCGTTTACCGTGGGTGAAAGCGGTGGAGCTATTTTCAACGTCTTGCACCAGAAACAGCAAAACGACCGTGAGAAATGGAACATGATCGATAGTTCGTTTATGACCAATCTTCCGGATACCTGGGCGATCAATCAACGGTTCATCATGTTGCCGATCAATCGCTGGAACGACGATTACGAACGCGTGCTCCTGGGTGGTTTGACGTGTGATAGCGACGATTATTACAACTCCGAGCAACATTCCAACGCCATTTACTTACCGAAGTTCGATAAAAACAATCCGCTCTTCATCGGGTTTTTCAATACAGGCGCATATCAGGAAACAATCGGAGGATTCGGAGGGCTCAAACACTGCCTTATTCCGGAACCAAAACACGTGTTGATTCGCAGAGATGACCAAGGAAAAATACAAACCGAGCTGTTTTCAGAAGAACAGACCGCGCAAGACTACCTGCGAATCCTTGGCTATCAGTGATATTTTCATTTAGTTAATAAATTATTCACAATTTCTGTAGGGAAACGTAAAGAAAGAACTACTTTTGGCATCCCTGTTACAAATTGCCACCGGCATGACAACGCATATAAAAACAATATACACACCTGAGAAATCCGCCTTTGCCGCAGACATGCGCAATTGGTTGGTTGATCGTGGATTTACGGTTGAATCATTTGATGAATCAATGGATGTCATTGAGCGCATCGACGCAGTCGTTATTTTTCATGAAAACCATAATTTTGACAAACCGGTTGCCGAACTGCGCGATCTGTTTGACAAGCGCCAGGTTGCTATGCACAAGATTGACATGAGCGGAACCATGAACGTAGCAATCTCGCACCTTTCTCTTTTCTTCGAACGCACACAATGCAAACACGTATTGTTTCTAGGTTCGGAAGGCTTGAAGGACAATCCGAAAATGGAGTTGTTCAAGGAGAAGTGGAACTTGTGATGTAATTTTGGATGCTTGATGTTGGATTTTTGATGAGATTCATCTCTTAACTTCAGTTCATCTTTCGATCAAAGAAAATATATTGCAGGATGTAAATCGTTGATTTTCCCGAAATTTCATCAAACATTCAACATCCAAAATTCAACATCCGAGCTCATTTTCTTAAAAAAGTAAGGGTAATCCCTCCGTCAGTTGTCTTATGATAAATCGATATCATGACAACACATTTACGAACTCCCAAATTTTCGCGTCACTCCCTTGTTTTTATTCTACTAGCAATTGCAGCTTTCTGTGCGAATACGGTTTATTCACAGCAGGAAAAACATGGAGACGATCATCCGGATGTCACACTCAACATCAATTCTGAGCTTGGCATGTGCGATTTTGATCTCTCACCATTGCTCACACAACAAGAATGGGCGAGAGCCACGCGTGAGGTCGGAAATGCGATCTATCTTGAACCGCTTGCCGCTGCACAATCGTTGGGCAAAGGAAAATGGGCGATCAATCTCGAAAACAATTCCTTTCATGTTGACCAGGAAAGTGGTGCGTGGAACAATACGTTTCATCATCCGGATTCCACGCATTACCTCACAGGAGCTAGCGGACGACTTTCTGTTCCCGGAATTCGTTTCCGTATCGGAATTACCGATCGTTGGGACGCAGGCGTTTATTACACCTCTGCCAAACCGTTTGGCGCCAATTACGGATTTCTTGGTTTCGAAAGTAAATACATGCTCTTGAACAACTCGGAAAAAGGCTGGGCGGTTGCTACCAGAGCCAGTTACGTCATGGACGCAGCCATCAAAGATTTTAATATTTCTTCAACCGGGTTAGAAGTCCTGGCAAGCAAAAAACTGTTTGGCGTGTTCATTCCTTATGCCGGAATAGCCACCAATTGGAATCACGGAAGAGAAGTCACTTCAGATATAGATTTACACAACGAAAACAGTCTTGCCGTGCGCGGAATTGTAGGTCTTGAGTTTCGTTGGAAGTTTGTGAATCTTGGATACGAATGCCAAATAGGGGATGGTATGGCGCAGCGCTCGTTGAAACTAGGAGTCGTATTCTGATGCTGGATGTTTAATTTTTGATGCTTGATGGAGTTCTGGTGAAATCACTGATTTAGGAAATCATATTTTAGAAGGTTGAACTAAAGGTAAGAGGTGAATCTCATCAAAAATTCAACATCAAAAATCAAGCATCATCTAAATATCGTCTTCCACCGCCGCATCACCTCTCAACGTACGGAAACGTTTTCTGGCTTCAACAGTGAGCAAACTGCCTTTGAATTCGAACAAGATCTTTTTGTAGTACTCGGCTGCTTTCTCCGGGTTGTTCAGGTGTTTCTCATAGATTTCACCCATTTGAAAAACAGCATCATCGGCTAAAATATCGTCGCCATGTTCCGAAACAATTTTTTCGAGGTAACCAACAGCCTCTTCCCATTTGCCCTGTTGCTGCATAGCTTTCGCTTTACGGAGGTAAATCTCGTCAGCGAGCCCATGGTAAGGAAAAGCTTGATTGATGGTGTCGTAGAGCTTAAACGCCGATGCGAATTGATGTTGTTCGAGCAAAAGATCCGCTTTGGCAAACAAGTTCATGGCTGTGTAATTGCTATCGAGCCCCAAATTGTCGGTAATCAGGATGGATAATTTCATGGCGTCATTGGCAATCAGCTTAGAAGTCGATTGTTTCAATACGTCTAATTGCGATTGCGCGAAGAGGAAATCACCGTCGTAATAGAAAATGCGGGCGTTTTTGAATTTAGCTTCATGACCAATGGTTTCGTACTTAAATTCTTTATCGATTTGCATGTAATACAGTGAAGCTTGCCAGATATCATCCTGCAACACCAATACATCTGCCAGGCTCATTTTAATTTCCGCTTTTTGCATATCGGTCAATCCCGGCATGGCCAAACAACTGTCTAACAATTGCGCGGCAGAAGTTGCGTCATTTCCGTAATAAGCCTGAATGATGGCCAACTCGCGCGCTACACGAATGGCGTTGCGGTTCCAGCCGATGATTTTAAGGGCAGATCGGTATTCACTTACTGCGGAAGTAATGTCTGTTTCGCTAAATCGTTTCTCGTAAGTAATTTCACGGAAGCGCACATTGAGCAAGGAACTGTAAGCGCGGTAAAAATTCGGTTCCGCATCGCCTAACTCAATCACGTATTTGTAGGCATTGCGCGCCGTGGCATAATCGCTGTTTTGCAAGCAGGTTTCACCCAGCTCCATCACACGATTACCCTGACCTTTTTCGCGTTTATCCAAAGCCTGTGCCTGAACCAACGCACTTTTAAATTCTTTTTTCTGCACGAATAACCAGATCAACATTTCGGCATAAATGGTTTCGCCGGGTTTTTTCTGAATGCGTTGTAATAACTTGTCTTTGAGTTTGCCGTAGATGCCCGATTCGTCGTTCACGAAATCAATTTGTTTCGATAAACTGGCTTCAATGCCGCTGCGGTAGTTCGGAAATTCATCCAACATGGCAAAGTATTCGTCAACCATATCGTCGGTGCGACCTAGCAAACCATACACTTCGGCAAATTGCAATTGCAAGGGATAACTTTTCTTGAGTTCTTTCCGACCGGCTTCCAGTGTTTTGAGAGCCGTTTCTGTTTTGCCTTTCTTGCGGAAAACATCGTACAATTCTACCACCTGATAACCACTGGTTGAGGCGTTTTTGATGAGTTCGTTGTAGAGTTTGTCGGCTTGATCAGCGCGGTTGGTACGTTCGTAAAATTCACCTAACAAAATGGGCATTTCCATGTCAGTTGGAAATTGCGTTCGGGCTCGTTTGAATACTTTTTCGGCTTCCTTGAGGTTCTCCGTTTTTTCCAAACATTCGGCATAGCGCAGTAAGTCGAACTTGGTACTTTGTTTAGTCACCAATTTCTCGAAGTATTCCAGTGCTTTTGCGTATTCACCGTTGTTGTAATACAAGTTGGCCAATTGCTGATCGGTACTTTCCTGCCCGAAAGCCGGAGAAATACTAAAAGCAAGAAGGCATAAAACGATGAAAGACTTCATGGTGTTGAAGGTACATTTTGAGTTAGATAACGTTCGATTTCAGGTTGAAATTGTTCAATGGCTGATTTCGCTTTCTCGAATCTACGTTTTAATTCGATACTATGGTTGCGAATCTTTGTTAATTCGCGGGTTTCGTACCGGATATTCTCGTCATATTCCGCACGATCACCGGCATCGGATTCAACGTCTTGTTTCAATAATAATAACCTTTTGGTTTCCAACTCGTTTTGCTCTTTGCACACCTTGATTTCCATTTCAAGCGTTTCCAGATCGTAATGGGCGAGTGAATAACCTTCCAACATCCGCGCGAATTCAAGATCTAGCGTATCATTGGAAATGGCCATTTTGAGTTGAGACAAGTTCCCGAATGATTGCTCGGAAAGTGCTTTTACTTCATCAATGGCAATGTGGTCCAAGTCAAAGTCCACCGAATCGGAAGTGCGTTTGAGCTGATCCAACGCTGCAATGTATTCGGTTTTTTTGCCTGAGCAAGCCACCGAAAGCATGAAGATCAATCCTAATACACAAACGGAGAACCATTTCATACCCAAATTTAACGATTTGTGATCAAAAATGTTGAATGTTGGATTTTGAATGATCAAATGATCCTTTAAGTTAGAAGTTCCACCATCTAAGAGATTCAGTTGCTGTTTCCGAAAACTCAACTATTATTCTTAGTCCTCATCAAAAATCAAGCATCCAACATTAATAATCAGTTAATGATTTCAAAACCAGTGTATTTGTGCAAACATTCCGGAATTTCAATTCCCTCCGGTGTTTGATGATTTTCCATCAAAGCAGCCATGATTCGCGGTAACGCCAAAGCACTTCCGTTAAGGGTATGTACCAATTGGTTTTTCTTATCGGCGGTTTTAAAACGCAATTTCAAGCGATTTGCCTGGAAGGTATCAAAACGTGAACAAGAGCTTACTTCCAACCACTTTTCTTGTGCGGCAGAGTACACTTCAAAATCGTAGGTCATTGCAGAAGCAAAACCGGTATCTCCGCCACAAAGACGCAACACGCGGTAGTGTAAGCCCAGTTTTTCCAACAAGCCTTTTACGTGCAGAAGCATTTCCTCCAAGGCTTTCTCGGTATTGTTTGGGTGTTCGATGCGCACAATTTCCACTTTATCAAATTGGTGCAAACGGTTCAAACCACGCACGTGAGCTCCGTAACTTCCCGCTTCTCGTCGGAAACAAGGAGTATAGCCGGTGAGTTTGATTGAGAAATTTTCGTCCGGCAAAATTACATCGCGGTAAATATTGGTCAACGGTACTTCAGCGGTTGGAATCATGTACAAATCATCTTCCGGAATGTAGTACATCTGACCTTCTTTATCAGGGAGTTGCCCTGTTCCGTAAGCACTTGCTTCATTCACAACGTGAGGCACGATGAATTCTTCGTAACCGGCTTTTTCGGCTTCGTCTAAGAAAAACTGAATGAGTGCGCGTTGCAATTTGGCACCTTTTCCGCGGTAAATCGGGAAACCTGCTCCGGTTACTTTTACGCCCAATTCAAAATCGATCAGGTTGTATTTTTTGGTCAACTCCCAATGCGGAGCGGCTCCTTCGTGTAAAGGCTTGCGTGTACCAACTTCTTCAACGGTTTCGTTGTCTTCTTCGCTTTTACCGGCTTTCACCAGCTCATTTGGCACATTCGGAATTTGGTACAGCAAATTGGTAATGGCTTGTTCCAATTCGTCGACCTGTGCTTTCAGCGACGTTTCTTCTTGTTTTAATTCGGAAGTTTTTGTTTTGGCAGCTTCGGCTTCGGCGGCTTTCCCTTGACGAAATAAATCACCGATTTCTTTAGCGATTTTATTCAACTCGGAAGCAATCGATTCCATGCTTGTTTTAGCAGCACGCCACTGCTGATCTTTTTCCAAAACGGCATCGATGGTTTCCGTAACATCGATGTTGCGTTTTTTAAGTCCTTCTATAATTTCGTTCCGCTCTGCGCGGATGCGTGTCATTTCTAACATTAGTTCAATTTTTCCGAGTACAAACTTAGTTATTTTTTAACTGTTCAACGAGTCTCGAATCATTTGTCAGCAGAATATCATGGCAGAATAATGAGTTCATGCCTGCTGATTTCATGATCACTAATGATGGAAACGAGATAATTTCCACTAGCCAAGTAAGCAATATCCAATTCCATAGTCTGAAAATTATCGAACCCCATCGTCATAACAACTTCGCCACTTAAAGAAGCAATAACAACTTTCGTGGTTCCGGTAATTCGGTCAAGATCGATGGTGATCTTATCCGTTGCAGGATTAGGGAAAAGACTTACATGATACTGTTCATATTCATCAATCTCAACATAGTCAATGAAACAATCTGAAGTATCAATACAACCATTTAATTGGCCAATAGCAGCATAGGTTCCTCCTGAAGCAGGTGTGAAAACAGAATTGATTTGTCCTGGAATAGTTAAGTCAGTGAGGCAATTAAACCAAGAATAATTAAGTCCAGAAGGAGTTGCCGTAATAACACCATTTGAATATTCTGTAGTCACATGGTCAAATGTGGTTATATCTAATTCTTGGGCTAAAATACTATCACAACCGTTTACGGTTTGTAAAGTATCGTAATACAGACCACTTGTAAATTCATACTGCCCGAAAATAAAGGAACTATCTCCATCGCAAAGGTGAATTGAAGGCAATTGATGAAGGGGGCTGGGGTAAACATTCAATGTTACTGATGAAATACTATCACAACCGTAAGCCGTCATTGAATGATCAATAAAAACACCGGCAACCGATTGGTATTGTCCGAAAATAGGAATGCTATCACCTTGGCAGATATAAAGGTCAAATTGGTTATCGAAAGATGGATGAACAATTAAGTTAACTTCTGTGATACTATCACAACCCTCTATTGTTTGTAAACTGTCACGATAAATCCCTGCGATAGTTTGATACTGATTGAATAGTAGTGCACTATCACCCTCGCATATTTCAAGTGACAACTGTTGATGATAACTGGTATTCACATGCAGTTGAATGATCTGTATACTGTCACAACCGTTAATAGACTGTAAGGAATCAATGTAGGTGTCTGCCTGAGATTGGTAATTTCCAAAAATAAGAATGCTGTCACCACTACAGATATACAGATTATTCGTTGTAGTATAAACCGGATGAACAATCAATTGATAAGTGACACTACTATCGCACCCAAAAACGGTTTGAAACAGCTGATTATAGGTGCCACTTTCATGGTGATAACTACCAAAAAAATCAATGCTATCACCTTCACAAATTTCAAGGTTGAAAAAAGAATCATAAGAAGGGTGAACAGCCAAAGTAGTAGATAAGATACTGTCACAGCCAAAAATGGACTGTAAAGAATCAACATAGATTCCGCTTTGAAATTGGTAAGTATTGCCGATTAAGATACTGTCACCAGAACAAATTTCTACTACAGAAGAATAGTTGTACCGCGGATTTACTTGCAAGTTTACAATTTCAATGCTATCACATCCATTTATGGTTTGTAAAGAATTGGAATAAGTTCCGGGTAAATGTTGGTAGAGTCCAAAAATCAAAACACTATCATCTTCACAAATTGAAAGATTAGTTGTCAATGAAAAAGTAGGATGAACAACAAGATGGTAATTGATGATGCTATCACAGCCAAAAACGGACTGATAAGTTTGCAAGTAATTACCACCTATATGATGATTACTTCCGTAAAAAAAACTACTATCTCCCTCACACATTTCCAATTCGAATGTTTGACTAAAGTTCGGATGCGCAATTAATTCGGTAGTAATGATACTGTCACATCCGTAGACGGATTGCAATGAATCAACATAAAAACCCACTTGCGTCTGATAGTTTCCTGCCAAGTAAACAGAATCTCCGGAACAGAGTGCGAGTGTTCTTAATTTGGAAGTATTTTTTTTAATACTCAAATGAGTGTATATTAAGCTGTCACACAACCCTGATCCTCTAAATACGGTATCTGTATAGTCTCCTGGACTTGAATACGAATGGCCATTTACTTCATAAGATTCACCGGTACAAATGTTAACGAGATGGCTAGAGGAAGGAACCTTAATCTTGATCTGATCAGTGCCAAAGCACCCATCTCTTAAAATTGCTTTAACGGTATAGGTAGTAGTAATCTGAGGAAAAAGCAATGGATTCAAAATCGTAGAATCTGATACCCCAACAGAGGTATTCCACCTAAAAACAGTACCGGGTGATGACACGCCAGTAGCAATCGGATTTAGTGAAACGGTATCATTAGGACAAATTGTAATATCCGGACCTAGATTTATTGTTGGAACAGTATTGCAAAATTTTTGAGTATAGTTATTAGTAGAGGTGTTATAACTATGCAATACATAAGGGTCTCCAAAATTGTCTATTGCTACTTCTTTTGTTTGAAGAAATCCGCTACCGTAACCTACGGACCATTGTTTAGTACCTGCTAAATCATAACGGGTAATACTATCCATTTTGGGACCATTTACATTGATTTGCCGAAAAGATGCGATATATAAATGTTGTTGATCTAGGTCAAAATTAGCTTTACAACTATTTCCCGAGAACGGTTTAGAAAATAATAGAGATAGGGTTGGTGAGTATTTCGCAATAAAAACATCGCCATTATTCCATGGTATTTGAAGTCGCTTAATATAGATGTTTCCAGAATTATCAGATTGTATTTTTTTAATTGTTCTTGATGGAGGGTAAGAGTTAGAAATTGAATTTAACACTGAACTAGCTAATATATTACCCGTTAGATCATAACGAATCAAATAAGGGTTTATTCTTGTATTTGCACCGTGATTTACAGTTCCTGACCAACCATGGTGTACAATTCCATTGGTTGCGATCATGGTTTCGCTGTATTGATCATAAACAACATAAAGGGAGTTTGCAGCAAATTCAAGCAAATATGCTTCATCATAGTTGTAATACAAGAAATTGTGAGGAAGATAATTATTCCAATTTCCTTGATAATTGCTAGCATTTTTACTCACCCATTGAAAGACACCTTGACTTGTGTATTTTAACAAAAACATTTTTCTTGAGGGAAATGGATTTGGAAGATAAGGTAAACTAACAGCTGAGTCTGGTGAATAGTAATCTTCTGTAGATCCCACGATATATACGTTGTCAGAATTGTCTGTAACGATATCGTTTGCCTTATCTCTTTTTGAGATTAAGCCATTAAAAGCAATCGCCCATAATTGAACTCCAGCCGGTGAATATTTGATTGTAATTGCATCAACGGTTGTCGCATTTCCAGCAACATTTTCGTTGGTATATCCTGTAATGAGAATATTGCCTTGAAGATCAGTCGTTATTGCTGTCGGGGCATCAACATTATTTAATGTACCGTTGAAAACAGCAGACCATACAATGTCACCATATATATCATATTTAATAGTCACAATATTTCTTCCTTGTCCTGGATGATTGTAGGATCCGGTTAAGAATATACTACCGCTCGGATCAACGATTGCGTCGGCTATTGAAACAATAGAATCGGCATGCAGAGTTTGAAATGAATAAAGCATTGTACCGTCTTGTTGACTTTGCTTCCAAATTCTATTCTCTGAGATATTATAAACAGAACCCAAAGTGTCTGTGTCTAATTTTGAAAATGAGGAGCCCGGTACCTGAATGTAGTGGTTCTTTAACCAAATGGTAGATTGTGCATTCAATTTTGAAACAAAAAAGAACAAACAGAAAGTAAAGTAAAATGTTAGTGCAGTTTTTTGCATGAACAAATTTAGGATTTCATGGTAATTGGTAGAGGTAGATTTTCATAGGTTCGTAATCATCCAACAAAAGAGTTAGTTCAATGATTATCAATAAAAAAGGCGAACAACTAATGCTGTTCGCCCATTCTAAATTATTTCAATTCGATTAAGCCTCAGCAGTTTCAAATGGAACTACCGATACAAACGAACGATTATCTTTTTTCTTACGGAATTCAACCAAACCGTCAGTCAAAGCAAACAATGTGTGGTCTTTTCCAATACCTACGTTGTTTCCAGGGTGGTGTTGAGTACCACGTTGACGAACAATGATGTTACCGGAAATAGCAGACTGTCCTCCGAAGATTTTAACTCCCAAACGTTTGCTTTCCGATTCACGACCGTTTTTGGAACTACCGACTCCTTTTTTATGTGCCATGTTCTTTTATTTTTATCCCGTTAGCCTAGGCCAACTGCGGAGATTTATGCTTTAATACCTGTGATTGTCAAGCTTGTGAAAGATTGACGGTGACCGTTTTGTTTTTGGTAACCTTTTCTACGTTTTTTGCGGAAAACGATTACTGTGTCACCTTTCACGTGACTGTTTACTTCTGCGGAAACCGAAGCTCCTTCTATAGCCGGGGCGCCAATTGTCACTTTTCCTCCGTTGTCTACCAACATCACTCGATCAAAACTAAGTTTGTCTCCTGCTTCGGCATTCAAACGGTGTACATAGATCTTTTGGTCTTTTTGCACTTTGAATTGCTGCCCTGCTATCTCTACTATTGCGTACATAACAGTTATTTTAATTATTAAATTGGAGGGCAAAGATAGCAATCTTTTTCAACAATCAATGTTGATAACCCAAAAAAGTGATAAAACATTGATTGTTCAATTTCAATGAAAGCTTTTAAAAGCAAAAACGCCTTACTTACCGCAGTAAATAAGACGTTTTATTATCTTCATGGAAGAGAAACTTTAGTGCGCTTCTTCTTCGTCTTTTTCAAAAACTTTCTTTGGACGCAATTGTTGCATCACACCCAAGTGAATCCAATAAGGAACGATGAATCCTAATAAAAACAATAGCATCCAAAAGGCCATTCCACCAATTAAAAGAAACAATACGATTCCAAAAACACTCATCTCGGTTGTTATTTAATGTTCAACTTTCGTCGGTAAAAGTAGTAATAAAATTAAAACGACGAAATAAATGTTGGTAGAATCAGCCCTTTTCCACAAACCAATTTATTATTGACCACACTAATGTTTGTCTTTTATCATCAGCCGTGGCTGATTCTTGCCACAGATGTCGCAGATTTTCACAGATTTAGAACTATGCGCCAGCATACAGCAATAATTTAAATTCACGCCATTTGTCCTTATTCTAAGGCATCTGTTGTCAATAAGTCGATTGAATTCGTGGTAGAGAATTTTCTCATGACAACCTCCACGGTGGGTTCAATCGGTTTTCACCGGCGTGATAGATCAACAATTGATTTCCATCCGGATCTTTTAATCGGGCTTCATGCCACAACCAGGGTTGATCGGTGGCCTGTACTTCGAATACGATGCCTGCGGTTTCCAGCTTGGTGACTTCTTCGGCCACGTTTTCTACTTCGAAATAAATCCAGATGCCGTCACCGGATGGCATTTCAGTTACCAGATGCACCGAAAAAGTAGTACCTCCGTCGGGGC
>JBILJP010000060.1:0-17795 GCA_044377135.1 Fluviicola sp. | reverse complement strand
AAGAATGCGACGAAAACGATATCGCCGCGCTGAAAGATAGTGGTTGTATGCCAACCTTACTCCCGGGTTGTTCCCATTTCCTGAGTATTCCATTCGGCAACGCCCGTGGAATGATGGATGCCGGACTCCCTGTTGCATTGGCAAGTGATTTTAATCCGGGTTCAACCCCATGCGATAATTTAGGCATGATTTTTTCTTTAGGGTGCGTCAAGATGAAAATGACACCGGAAGAAGCACTCAATGCCCTCACGATAAACGCAGCCTATGCTATGGGATTATCGAATACCCACGGAACGATTTCGTTGGGCAAGACTACTCCTGTTATTCTCACTAAAAAAATTCCTTCACTTGCCTACATCCCCTACGCATTTGGGGATGTGCACGTGGACAGACTCATAGGCGGAAATTGATTATCTGTTAAAACAGGTGAATTTTTCAGAAGTGCAGTCGAATAATGCATACGTTTGAGCAGTTTATAACGTCTAGTTGAAGAACAAGTGAAACACATACTCCTCATAGCTGTCCTGTTAACAGGAAAATTTTCGGTGGCGCAAGACACACCGGAATATCAGCTATTATGGGAAATCAAAGGAAAAGGCTTGAAAAAACCGAGTTATTTGTTCGGAAGCATGCATTCCAACGATCCGCGCTTGTTTCAGTTTCCGGATAGTTTATACGTGGCCTTTGAAAAAGCTGAAGCGGTGGTTCTGGAAACCGATGTTTCTGCCTTGTTTGATGATTACGACGTGCGTTTGGATTTGTTCAACCTGGAAATTCTTTCCAAAAACAAACCCTATACCAACTCACGCGAAGCCACCACAACCGTTTACGGAAGCGAAGATGGAAGACCGCAATTCATTGATGCCTGGTTACAACAAACAGGTTACTGTGCCGGAAAAGATTTTTATCCGCTCGAAGGCTTGGAAGATCAATTGAAAGCAGTGGAAAAAATCAGCACTATAACCGCCCGATCGGCCTTTTCAAGTTTACTCTTTTCCAAAGAAGCTTTTGTGCAATCCTACATTCAAGGCGATATTGCCACGCTAAGCAAAATGCTGAAATCGCAATTGGAAAACGTTCCCGGAGCTTATGACGCCCTGATTACCCGCCGAAATGTGGTTATGTTTAACGGATTAGACACCTTGATGCGGAAACAATCTGTGTTTTGTGCAGTCGGATCAGGCCATTTACACGGAACCGACGGGATTTTGCAATTGCTCCGTTCAAAAGGTTATTCCGTTCGTCCGGTACAAGCTACCTACAGCACTGAACCCATTCCCGCACAACTAACAGTGAATAGCTGGCGTGTGTACAATGTTGAAAGCGATACCTTTCATTTCTCCATTCCGCTTTCTGGAAAACCGCTCGTATTTGCCTCTGAAAAAGACTATCGTTTTGTGTACCAGGAATTGGGGCAAGGCAATACTTATGAGTTAATTATTCGCTCTTCAGGTGAAAAATTGAGTGATTACAAAAAACAATTCATCGACAATCAACGTCAGCGCCCTGTAGAATTAACACTTCCAAACGGACTTCAAGCCATTGAAGGAATGGTATTGGATGAATGGAAAGGTTTGCAATGGCGCCGCGTCTTTATCTACGATAACAAAGCCTACATCTTGGTGTGTTATGGCGGAAATAAATTCATGCACTCGGATAGACCGAAGAAGTATTTTGATCGACTCGTTTTGAAAGATTTTTGATGGTGGATGTTTGATGGTGGATTAGATTCTACTAAGAATTAAAGAATCATCAATCAATTTTCAAGTATCTTGATTTTAAGAACCTTAAGTGTTGAATTCACCAAAAAACTCCCATCAAAAATTAAGCATCCAACATCAAAAACCAATTTTTTCCGCAGAAATCAACACAATAAATCGATAAAGCCCTTAGTTTTGATCAAAATTTCACTTCAATGATCAAACGAGCTCTTCAACCCGTTCTTCAGCAAAAATTGGCCGAAAGTAAAATTGTGGTACTGCGCGGTCCACGAAAATCAGGTCGAAAAACCCTGCTTACCGAAGTCTTATCGGGGAAAAGTCAGCAGATCATTACCATCGATTGCTCCGACAAAAAACAGCGCAAAACCATCGACGAAGTCGCCGCATTTCAAACCGCAACTGCCGGGTATTCCATTATCGTGTTAGAAGAAGCCCAATACTTAAGTCAGTTGCAAATGGTGATTGATGACGTGTTAGCAAACGATGCCATTGAAAACCTCATCTTGTGCTGTTCTTTCGAACCGGTGTTGCAGGAAGAATTGTGGGAAGCACTACGTTATCAGGGCTTAGAATTGGAACTTTTTCCGTATTCATACCCCGAGATGGTGCAAGCAACAGGCATGGGCGAAGAGGAAAAAGAAGTGGAACGGCGCTTAATTTTCGGTTATTACCCCGAAATAGTTGCCGATCCGCGCAACGCCGAAGCGTTACTGATACAATTATTGGAAGAAAGCGTGTTTACCCAATTGGGCGCTGCAGACCGCATCAATAAAAGCGAACAACTGATTCAATTGCTCCGTTTGCTGGCTTTTAATATCGGTCAGGCCATCAGTTACAACGAATTGGGTGGCAAATGCGGTCTGGATAATGAAACCGTTGAACGTTACATCCGATTACTGGAAAAAACACAGTTGCTCTTTGTTTTGCCGAGTTATTTCAACGATCACCGCTACGAGTTGAAGAAAAGTCACACCGTTTATTTTGTGGATAACGGCATCCGGAATGCGTTGATTCGCCAATTTCAATCGCTTGAATTTCGCAACGACCTTGATCTGCTTTGGAAAAACTGGGTGATTTCCGAACGCAGAAAAGCCAATTCACTCGCAGGAAGAAACCCCGCTTCGTATTTCTGGAAAACCCATACCAAACAAGAAGTCGATTACATCGAGGTTTCAGAAACGGGAATCAATGCCTATAAAATGCAGTGGGACAAACGCAAGAAAATCAAAGTTCCGGCCAGTTTCACCGAGTATTACCCAGAGATCAAAACAACAGGTATCAACCGATCAACGTTTTTGAGTCTTATCACAAAGAAGTAATCACGCCAAAGGCGGACAAGATGTTGAATTTTTGATTTGGCTTTCCTACAACGTTTAAAGAAACCCAATCGTTTTAGTTTATCTCGTTTTTAAGTTCCGGAATTGTGGGATTTACCGCAACCTCCATCAAAAATCATGCATCCAACATCAAAAATCCTTTTGCAATTCGTAAGTTTGAACTACAAGAAAAAACAAGGCATGAAATCGAAACAGGAAATCGTAGAAAACTGGTTGCCACGCTATACGGGTGAGTTATTGGAAAATTTTGGTCAATATATTTTGTTGTGCAACTTCCACAATTATGTTGACAAATTTGCTGCCTTGCACGGTGTTCCTGTCATCGGAAAAGACAAACCCATGCAATGCGCAACGGCCAACGGCATTACCATTATCAATTTCGGAATGGGAAGCGCTTCGGCTGCTACCTGCATGGATTTACTTTCAGCCATCAAACCAAAAGCAGTATTGTTTTTGGGGAAATGCGGTGGTTTGAAAAAGAAAAACGAAGTTGGTGATTTGATTTTACCTATTGCGGCTATTCGTGGTGAAGGAACCAGTAACGATTATTTTCCGCCGGAAGTGCCCGCATTACCTGCCTTTGCCTTGCAAAAAGCAATTTCAACAACCATTCGTGATCATGGATTTGATTACTGGACCGGAACGTGTTACACCACCAACCGCAGAGTTTGGGAACATGACGACACCTTCAAAAACTACCTCAGCTCCATTCGCGCCATGGCCATTGATATGGAAACAGCAACCATTTTTATGGTCGGATTTGCCAATAAAATTCCAACAGGAGCTTTGTTGTTAGTCTCAGATCAACCAATGGTTCCGGAGGGCGTTAAAACCAGCGAAAGCGATAGTAAAGTAACTTCCGTGTTTGTTGACCGACACATTACCATCGGTATCGAATCATTGAAGCAACTCATCAATAATGGCAATACGGTAAAACACTTGTTGTTCTAGAAGAAAACCGGTTTTTAAAGTCCTGCTCCTTCTTGCGGCACAAAATCTTCTGTTTCTTCTCCCTGACCGATGGCGTAACCAATTCCGAAACCGCCGCCGAAACTCCAGCCCATAGTAGCAACTTTTCGTGTTTCCACAAAAGCGTTTAAGGTAAAATGACTGTAAGTAAGGTAAGTGGTTTTGCAACCGAATGACATCGCATACTTGAACGTGTTGTGATTGGTGTTTTTATTCCGCACGTAATCAATCCCCAATACATTGGCATACGGAGAAATATCCCATTTATACGAAACCGGAATGTGAAAACTCACGCCATCAGGGGCTATCAAAATCAACACACCCAATAAAGCGCCCAATGCACCTAAATTGAATTGAGAATTATCCGTGTTGCTACTGTTGGATGCGGCCGAAATGACTCCGATCAATATCAGTGGCGGACCGGCTAATGCTCCCACCGATGAGTGAAACTGACGGATATTGTCGTTCCGGAACATCAGGTCGAAGTTGTAATTCAAACCGATATACGGATTCACAAAATATTCACCCGAAACGGAGTAATTATGGTAGCGCGCGCTATCAACACCTCCGTAGCTGTATTTCACAAATACATGCCCGTCACCCTCGGTCAATTGTGCATGAACGCTAGGAACGGCCAGGAAAAAGATCAACCCTAAAACAACTAATCGCATAAATCAAATATACTATTTCACTGATAAATATCATGATTCCGTGGCGATATTCCATGTACTTTTGTAGTCAAAATGTAGAAAACATGCGTGTCATCATTCTCTTGGTTATTGCAATTGTAGGCGTCATCGCGGCTTATTTAATAACAAAACCGTCGGATGAAAAACCGCTTCCGGTCATCAATCCGGTTGACATCAATGCGGAAATGGTTGATCAGGACTTGGTGCGACAGGGGTTCGGACACAAGATTGGCGAGTTTTCATTTACCGACCAAAACAACACTCCTTTTGGTTTGAAGGATGTAAAAGGAAAAGTGTTTGTAGCCGAGTATTTTTTCAGCACCTGTGGCACTATTTGTCCGAAAATGAACGAACAGATGCAGCGTGTTCACAATCATTTCAAAAAAAACAAGGAGATTGCCATTCTGAGTTTTACCGTAGATCCGGAAACCGATTCGGTAGAACAATTGGCAGACTATGCAAAATCACATCACGCAGATGCCAGTCAATGGCATTTCTTAACCGGACAAAAAGAAAAATTGTATGAAGTGGCCCGACGATCGTTTTTTGTGCTAAAACCGGCTGCTGTGCAAAATCAAGGCGACGTAGGTTCCGATTTCATTCACACCAACAATTTTGTGTTGGTTGATCGCCAATTGCGCATTCGCGGGTATTACGACGGCACTTCAGAAAAAGAAGTAAACCGCATGATAACGGATATGGAGCGGTTATTGGAGGAGTGAAATGAATATTGGATGCTTGATCACGCCAAAGGCGGACACAGTGTTGAATTTTTGATGGAGTTCCCATTAAATTTCAGCAGAGTCAACATCAAAAATCAAGCATCCAACATCATTACAATTATTCTAACTATTTTTCGGCCCTAAACTTCTTTTATGGAAAAAACGATCAAGCCCACCAATTACGGAGCCTTGTCAACCTTGACAACCGTTTTCTTTTTTTGGGGATTCATTGCTGCCGGAAACAGTATTTTCATTCCGTTTTGTAAGCATTATTTCCACCTTGATCAGTTTCAAAGTCAGCTCATCGACTTCGCATTTTACGGAGCTTATTACTTAGGCGCATTGGGATTGTTTGTGTTTAGCACCGCCAGTGGCCGCGACTTGGTCGGATCTTGGGGCTACAAACGCAGCATTGTTTACGGCTTACTCTTTTCGGCCCTTGGCGCAGTTGCCATGATCGTTTCTGTTTATTTCAACGTATTCGCCGGAATGCTCTTTGGGTTGTTCATCGTAGCCTTAGGTTTCTCACTACAACAAACTTCCGCCAATCCGTTTATGATTTCCCTCGGAGATGAATCTACCGGAAGTAACCGCATCAATCTCGGCGGCTCCATCAATAGTTTGGGAACATCCATCGGACCGGTGATCATTTCCTTGGCTCTTTTTGGCACAGCTGCCGCAGTAGACGATAAAATGATCCAAGCATTGAGTCTTTCCAAAATCATTATTTTGTATTCAGCCGTAGGGTGTTTATTTCTTGGTGTAGCAGCTTTATTCGGTTTCTCAAAACGCGTACCGGATGGCAAAACAACCGATCTTGCAATTGCTTCAAACGATGAGTTAATTGACAACCCTGTTAAAGAAGCGGCCGTTGAAAAAGCAGAATCAGCTAAAAAAGCACTCGTAACCTTACTCATCATTACCGGATTGTTGATTGCTTGTTTTTCGCCGGTATTTAATAGTTACCGAACAGATGAGGCCAAACAACTGCTCGAATTGAATCACGACCTCGAACAAGTTTCATTGGATGAGCAAGGAAAGGAAATGAATTTCATAGGCTTCACTCAACAGGAAACGAAATTAGTCATTCAACAGGAAATTGATCAGATTCAAAAACCGCTCAACCGAATGCGCATTATTTGCTGGACAGGCGGATTGGTGGCTGTAGTAGCCGGAATTTTATTTGCTTACGGAAGAGGTTCGCGTCAGAAAGAAGGTTGGGGGGCCATGCAGTTTCCGCAATTGACACTCGGTATGTTAGCCATATTTGTGTATGTTGGTGTTGAAGTAGCCATTGGTAGTAACCTCAGCGAATTGCTGAAACAACCTGCTTTTGGTGGATACGAATCATCCGAAACCACTCCTTTTGTTTCCATGTTCTGGGGAAGTTTGATGATTGGTCGATGGGCCGGTTCCATTAACGCATTCAAGCTCGAAGCTCAAACCAAAATGATCTTGCGCTTTATTGCACCGTTGGTCGCTTTCGCAGTAGTACTCGGTTTTACGAAACTTGCCGGTTACAACATCGATTCGTTATACTGGTATATCGGTTGTGTATTGGTTCAAATTGTTGCTTTTTACCTCACCAATGACAAACCGGCTCTTACCTTGACCGTTTTCGGTATACTCGGCATTACAGCAACCTTGATCGGTCTTACAACTACCGGAATTGTTTCAGTTTATTCTTTCCTCAGCGCCGGATTATTCTGCTCCATCATGTGGCCATGTATTTTCTCATTATCGCTTGCCGGTTTGGGGAAATACCAAGCACAAGGTTCGGCATTTCTTGTCATGATGATTTTGGGTGGTGCCATCATTCCGCCATTGCAAGGAAAGTTGTCGGATATCATTGGAATTCAATCGTCTTTTATCGTTGGAGGAATTTGTTTTGCCTACATCACGTTCTTCGCGGTGTATGTGAACAAACTGCTCAAAAAACAAGGTGTTTCACTAGATGAAGCTGGCGGAGGTCATTAGGAGTTTCTGAGTTGGACAGTTGGACAGTTGGACAGTTGGACAGTTTTTAAGTTAACTTACTAAACTCATTAACTTAAAAACTCAGAAACTCAAGAAATTCATTTAAGCTTAATCCCTTCCAACGTTTCCTTCAATTGGGCTTTTTGACCTTCATCACAATACGTGAGCGCAATCAGCAACCAATAATCTTTGATTGGCGTAGCGTAAAATTCCTGAAAGGTTTCAACATCGTTGTCGGTATCAATACTGTACGTTTCAAACTTGTAAAACTCTTTACCGCCAACGTTTGTAGTACTAATCGCGCTAAAACGATCGGTTTCTACGGCCAGCATTTCCAACCCGTCTTTTAATTCCTGCAAATAATCGCCGCCATCATTCATCAACGGATTGTGGTTGCGCCGCTCTGCTGTGAGGTAAATATTCCCGTTATCGATGTAACCCGAATCTAACGGATACTCAAAGGCCTGAAACAAATCCACCTGAAACGGATTGTTTTTTTTCAACGGTGCCTGATCCTGAATTTCCCAGCCTTCCGGAGAATGAACCGTGATACCGAAATACGCATTTGTGTAAACGGTTCCCTGAACCCTTCCTGAAACTATTTTTTCTGCCGGAGCTTCTTTTCGAGACCCGCCGGGAATACAGCTTGTAAAGAGCGAAAAAACAAGAATGCCTGCTGAAACAAGTAGTGTAGACTTCATATGAATAGGTTTGTTCACATCTAAGTTAAGTCATTCTGAGAATATTCCCTAAATAACGTGAGTTCAATACAAGAATTCACGTTATTTAGTTTGATTTTTTTCTAACAGCGGTTGATTGGTAGTTGCGGCTTTCATCGAAATAGTACCATTATGTATTCCCCCAAGTTCAACAGTCATTTGATCCGTCACAATATCGCCAAGAATGTTTCCACCCGATTTGATATCTACAGATTTGGCAATGATATTTCCTGTAACTGTTCCGAATAACACAATTTCTTGTGTCTTAATATTTCCTGTAATTATTCCTTTAGAACCAATAATGGTGCTTTCTCTCATTTCGATATCACCGTTTAATTGTCCATCAATACGAATAGAACCCGTTCCTGTTATTTTGCCTTCAATCATACAACCCTCACTGATAAAAGTTGTCAATTTTGGATCCAACGCCAACTCGTTTTTTTTACTAAATACACTCATTTTATATGTTTAAAAAATTCATCGGATTACATTCTTTTTCTCCTTTATGTATTTCATAATGAAGGTGATCTCCTGTAGAATGACCTGTAGAGCCAACCAATCCAACTTTTTGTCCAGCAACTATGTGTTGTCCTTTTCGAACACTAATCTTTGATAAATGACCATAAAGCGTTGAGTATTTCGTATCATGTTTCACAATAACACAATTACCATAACCACTATTCCAAGATGCTAAAACAACAGTTCCACTAGCAGTAGCATTTACCCGATCACCCGATTTACCATCTATGTCAATACCATGATGGAAAACAGCACCTCTTTTGCCAAAAGGATTGGAACGGTATCCGTAACCGGATGAAATGTGCTTTAAAACAGGAAATCCTAACGGGGTATTTTGAACTTTTTTAAAGACTTCTGAAACTTTTTTGTTATACTGAATATAGGTCTGAATGGCTTGTTTACTCGGTTTTTTTTCTCGGGCAAACTCCATTTTCTCATCCATTTTCACTCCACGTTGCTCAAGATAACGTTCTAGTTTTTTTAGTTTAACATCTATCTTGTGTATATACTCTTTTGCAAAATTGGTGTCAATTGCAAGAGGTTTTAAGACTTCTTTTTGATACTTTTCCAGTATTTGTGCTGCTTTTTCATTTTTTGCTGCCTGTTTCGCATAGAAGATAAGTATCACTAATAAAAAAGCAACGAATATAAGTGCCATGATTACATACGATTTCCATCTACTCAAATGCTTGGATCTAACCGTAATTGTTTGAGGATCACTCTGACTTTTGTCAAATATTACAATGGTGCTATATTTTTTGTTTTTTGTCAAAATTCTAATCCTAAATTCCTTTTTTGAACGATTTTATTTTAGTCATCACTATTGTAGCCACTATTCATAAAAAAAGTGCGCGACCTATAAACTAAAATTGAAGTGAATTGCATGATAAAAATACAACCTGGAATCGATTATTGCACGAAACCTTGCTATAAATAGAATAAAGATCTAGCAGTGTTTACCACAAATCACTCATTCTTTGAGCGTTGCTGTTACATTAAACTCCTACACATACTAACCGCCATCAACATATTGTGGTTGCAGCACCCCCTCAACTATCAAAATAACGTGAGTTCGGGATTAGAATTCACGTTAAATAGTCACAATTCAAAATGCCCCGAAGTCTAACGGACACTCAAAATGCTGAAACATTTAGCATAGACTTCATATGAATAGGTTTGTTCACATCTAAGTTAAGTCATTCACAGAATATTCTGCTAAAAAGCAATCTAAATTCAATCTAAATAAGGACACAATGAACATTGGGTTAGTATAGCTGTTAAATTTGTGAATCGTTTTTATAAAAAAACCAAACATGAGTAAATCGGCAATTTTAAAATCATCCATCGCCAAAAAATATTGGATGGCATTGACGGGACTGTTTCTGTGCACGTTCCTGATCGGGCACTTAATTGGTAATCTTCAATTGATCACCAAGTTTGGTGAAGAAGGAAGAAGGGCGTTCAACGAATACGCTTACTTCATGCAACACAACATCTTTATCAAAGTGTTGTCGTATGTTACCTACATCTCCATTTTATTCCATGCTATTGATGGATTAATGTTGGCTGTTCAAAACAAAAAAGCGCGTCCGCAAAAGTACGCCTACAACAATGCAGGAGCCAATTCTTCAACGGCTTCACGTCAAATGGCATTGCTTGGAAGCATCATTCTTATTTTCATCGTAACACACATGGTGAATTTCTGGGCAAAAATGCACTTTGATCACATTCCGTTGCACCAGGTAACTAAATCGATCGAAATTCCGGTAGGTCAGGACCCAACAACCGGTCAGCCAATCAATCAGTCAATAGACGTGTATTATTACCTTACTACAAAAGGTGAGTACAAAGAATACGCCTTCATGAATCCGGAAAAACAAGCGCTTGAAAACACCATTGACGTAAAAGATGAAACATTCTTATACGATAAAAGCTCTGAGTTGAAAGTTGGCGAAGGTTACAAAGACCTTCATTCTGTGGTAATGGCGTTCTTCGGTCAATCGAAAGAAGGTGTTACTACCAATTCAATGGCGTTGGTTGCAACCATCTTGTATGTGCTTTCCATGGCGGTTTTAGGCTTCCACTTGTGGCACGGGTTTGCTTCGGCGTTCCAATCTCTTGGTATGCGACATAAACGTTACACGCCAGCCATTGCAATTACAGGAAAATTGTTTGCAGTTATTGTACCGTTGGCTTTTGCTATTATTCCGGTGCTTATTTTCATCGGATTCGTTAAGTAATCAGATTCATTTTTAAAACGAAAAGATATGTCTCAGTTAGATTCCAAAATACCTGAAGGTTCTATTTCAGAAAAATGGACCAATCATAAAGATCATTTAAAACTAGTTGCACCAAATAACCGTCCTAAAATCGACATCATTGTTGTAGGAACCGGTCTTGCTGGTGCAGCAGCCGCTGCGTCTCTTGGCGAAATGGGCTACAACGTAAAAGCATTCTGTTTTCAGGATTCTCCGCGTAGAGCACACTCCATCGCAGCGCAAGGTGGTATCAATGCCGCTAAAAATTACCAAAACGATGGTGACAGTATTTACCGCTTGTTTTACGATACGATCAAAGGTGGTGACTACCGTGCACGCGAAGCCAACGTTCACCGTTTGGCCGAAGTTTCCGGAAACATCATTGATCAATGTGTAGCACAAGGTGTTCCGTTTGCACGTGAATACGGAGGTTTACTAGACAACCGTTCATTCGGTGGAACTCAAGTACAACGTACATTCTATGCCGCAGGACAAACCGGACAACAATTGTTGTTGGGAGCTTACTCGGCTCTTTCGCGTCAGATTGGTTTGGGTCGTGTACAAATGTTCAACCGTCACGAGATGCTCGACGTTGTTAAAGTAGACGGAAAAGCCCGCGGAATTATTGCCCGCAACCTGGTTACAGGTGAAATAGAACGTCATTCTGCACACGCAGTAATCATCGCTTCAGGTGGTTACGGAAATGTTTACTTCCTTTCTACCAATGCTATGGGAAGTAACGTAACAGCAGCTTGGAAAGCACACAAACGTGGAGCTTACTTTGCAAATCCTTGTTACGTACAAATTCACCCAACCTGTATTCCGGTTCACGGAACCAACCAATCGAAACTGACCTTGATGTCGGAATCATTGCGTAACTCAGGTCGTATCTGGGTACCAAAGAAAAAAGAAGATGCTGAAGCCATTCGTGCAGGTAAATTAAAACCGACACAAATTGCTGAAGAAGATAGAGATTATTACCTGGAAAGACGTTATCCTGCGTTTGGTAACCTCGTGCCACGTGACGTAGCTTCTCGTGCTGCGAAAGAGCGTTGCGATGCAGGATTCGGAATTGAAGCCAACGACACCAACGAAGGTGTTTACCTCGATTTCTCTTCCGAGATCAAAGCAAAAGGAAAACAAGCGGCTTATGCTTCCGGTGATCACAATCCTTCCGATGAGAAAATCTTGGAATTGGGTAAAAAATGGGTCGAAAGCAAGTACGGAAACTTGTTCCAGATGTATGAAAAAATTACCGACGAAAATCCGTACGAAACACCAATGAAAATCTACCCGGCGGTTCACTATACTATGGGTGGCGTTTGGGTTGATTACAACTTGCAGTCAACCATTCCGGGTTGTTTCGTAGCTGGTGAAGCCAACTTCTCCGATCACGGAGCCAATCGTTTGGGTGCTTCGGCATTGATGCAAGGTTTGGCAGATGGTTATTTCGTGTTGCCTTACACCGTTTCGGATTACTTGGCCAATGAAATTCGCACAGGTACCATTCCAACCGACTCACCGGAGTTTGATGAAGCTGAAAACAGCGTGAAATCAATGATCGATAAGTTCTTGAACAACAACGGATCCAAAACCGTAGATCATTTCCACAAACGTTTGGGCTTGATCATGTGGAACAAAGTAGGTATGGGACGAAGCGAACAAGGCTTGAAAGAAGCCATTGCTGAAATTGCTGCACTTCGCGACGAATTCTACAAAGAAGTTTACGTTCCGGGTGATGCCAATGAGTTAAATCCAGAATTGGAAAAAGCATTGCGTGTAGCAGACTTCTTTGAATTGGGTCAATTGATGGCGCGTGATGCTTTGCAACGCAACGAATCATGTGGTGGTCACTTCCGTGAAGAATACCAGGATGCAGAAGGCGAAACATTGCGTGATGATGAAAACTTCAAATTTGTGGGTGCCTGGGAGTACAAAGGAATGGACATCAACCAATCCGAATTGCACAAAGAACCGTTGAATTACGAGTTTATTAAGATTGCAGCTAGAAATTATAAGTGATGTTAGTGATTAGTGACTGGTTTTTAGTGATTAGTTGCTAAGTACTTTGGAAAGAATGAGTGAAATAAAATCATACAGAGACTTGAAAATTTGGCAAAGAGGAATTTTGCTGAGTAAACAAGTTTATGAATTGACAATGTCGTTTCCAAAAGAGGAAGTATACGGTATTACAAGTCAAATGAGACGTTGCTCAGTTTCAGTCCCAAGTAATATTGCTGAAGGCTTTGGAAGAAGCACATTGAGTTTTTTGAATTTCTTAAAAATCGCAAGAGGGTCGCTTTATGAATTGGATACCCAATTAGTATTGACGAAAGAATTAGAACTCTCTGCAAACACTGAATTAATTGGTTCCTTAGAAACGGAAATTCAGGAAATGGGAAAAATGATGAATTCATTTATCAATAAGTTAAAAGAAAAATTGTAGTCAAACGTTGGTTTGGTGTTATGTGGTCTAACCACTAATAACTAACCACTAATAACTAAAAAAAATAACATGGCATCAAAAACAATCAATATCAACTTGAAGATCTGGCGTCAAAAGAACGTCAATTCGAAAGGGAGTATGGAAACATACAAATTGGACAATGTGTCAACCGATAGCTCCTTTCTGGAGATGTTGGATCAATTGAACGAACAATTGGTAAACGAGCGCAAAGAGCCAATTGCATTCGACCACGACTGTCGCGAAGGAATTTGCGGAATGTGTTCCTTGTTCATCAATGGTGAAGCTCACGGACCGGATCGTGCGGTAACTACCTGCCAATTGCATATGCGTAAATTCAAAGACGGTGAAACCATTTATGTTGAGCCGTGGAGAGCAAAAGCATTCCCGGTAATCAAAGATTTGGTGGTGGATAGAAGTGCATTCGATCGCATTCAACAAGCAGGTGGATTTGTATCTGTAAACACTTCCGGAAATACCATCGACGCAAATGCCATTCCGATTGGAAAAGCGGATGCAGATAAAGCATTCGAAGCGGCAACGTGTATCGGTTGTGGAGCTTGTGTAGCTTCTTGTGTTAACGCTTCGGCAATGTTGTTCGTTTCTGCTAAAGTTTCACAGCTGGCCCTATTGCCACAAGGAAAAGTAGAAGCCCAACAACGTGTGTTGAACATGGTAAAACAAATGGACGAAGAAGGATTCGGAAACTGTACCAACACAGGTGCTTGTGCCGTTGAATGTCCGAAAGAAATTTCCCTGGAAAACATCGCACGTATGAATCGTGAGTACTTGAAAGCGATGGTAAGCGCTGATTAAAATCATTCAATAGACCATAAAAAGTTAGGGAAGATTTAGTCTTCCCTTTTTTGTGTCATTTATTTAACAGATTTCGATTCAAGAGCTCATACCAGATGTAAATCGGAAAGAATGATTTTGATCGGTTGTTCTTTTGTGAAACGCCCTTATTTCGTGTGCCTCACTTCATACGCTATCATTGGAAAACAAGATGTTGCTCAATAATGATTAACAGTATCGATTTGTCTTTTTTTTCCATATCACATTCATTTACATTATCTTTAACACGTCTTTAATCTAAATTTTATATGAAAAAACTATTACTTTCTTTCGGACTGGTGCTTTTCGCAGCCAATTCGTTTTCGCAAGTGATTTGTTCTATTGAAGCTCCGGCAGCTTTGATAGGTGGTATTCAAATCACAAATCCTACAACCTGGTCGGCTGATATGTCGAACCCTGCAAATGCCGTATTGGATACGGTTATGATCGCTGATGACTCATTGGCTTGCGCCCCGTTGACCAATGATCTTACCGGCAAAATTGCCTTGGTTTACCGTGGTACTTGTAACTTCAGCTCAAAAGCATTGGCTGCTCAAAATGCAGGTGCTATTGCGTGTATCATTGTAAACAATATTCCTGGAGCTCCAGTAGCAATGGGTATTGGCGTTGACGGCGCATCTGTTACCATTCCTGTAATTATGATTACCAATGTAGACGGTGACGCTATTCATGATGCAATCTTGGCAGGAGATGACGTTGTTGCATTTATCGGTGAGAAAAACGGGTACTACGACAATGACTTAGGGTTCAAAATTGCAGATGTATTGCGTGCTGATGCAAGTGGTGTGCCTTCTCAATTGGCAACAAACGCTTCAGAATTCAATACAACTGTTGGTGGTTGGGTATTCAACTACGGACAACTAGATCAAACCGGAATTACCTTGAATGCAAAAGTGAACAACGGTGCAAACGTATACGATAACACCTCTACTTCTTTCAGTTTGTTGGCAGGTGATAGCGCATTCATTACACTACCTGACTTCAACTTAGCTACTTACCCGGCGGGTGTTTACACACTTACATACGCTATTACGTACGGTAATACCGACCAATATACGTTAGACAATACCATTGCTACAGCGTTTAACATCCAGGATTCAATCTACGCGTTGGCTCGTTTGGATGCAGCTGGTAAACCAATCACTACAGGTGGAACACAACCTTCACCGAATGACGGTTCTTACTCTGCTTGTATTACGTTCATGAATGCAAACGCTAGCCGAATCGGTGTTGCAGGTATGCACTTCAGCGCATCTATCAACGCTCCTGATTCATTAGACGGTCGTGAAGTATTGGTAAGCGCACGTCGTTGGGATGATGCTTTCACCGATTTGAATGACGCCAATTTCGGATTCACAAGCTTGACAGAAGTAGCTTCTGCAATCTATAACTATCCTGCTAGTATTCCAAGTTTGAATAGTGTTGATCAATATGTTCCGTTCGATGTTCCTATCATTTTGGAAGATGGTCAACGTTACTTGTTCTGTGTTCAAACATTTGATACGCAATTGTTCTTTGGTTTTGATGATCAATCCAGCTACGATGAAAACCTTGATCAGGATTTACAAGCGTTTCATCCAATCGAAGCAAACGGTACGTTCTTCGCTGCAGGTTTTACAGGAGGATCTGTTCCTTCAATTGCAGTAAAAGTAGTCGATGCAGCTGATTTGTCAGTAAATGAAAATGTTATCGAAACATCTACTTTCCCGAATCCAGCTGTTGATGTAGTTACTGTGAAAGTAAACGCTAGCGGAACTGCTGCATTAACGATCACAGATTTGGCAGGAAGAACCGTATCCACTACTGATGTAAACATCGTAAATGGTCAATTCAAGGCAAATGTAGACGGATTTAAAGCCGGTACGTACATTTTCTCACTTGACTACTCAAACGGTACGAAGAGCCAGTTTAAAGTGGTTGTATCTAAATAAAATTGCGACTAGCCGCTCAGCGGTTAATTCAATTGTTCTTTTGAACGTAAAGGGGTGCTTCGGCGCCCCTTTTTTGTTATAACCTTAATGTTAAAAAGCTTCGCTTGTCTTTTTTTGTAATTATTAAGTTCATTTAACTATCTTTAACATGTCTTTAAATTTACTTATGCTATGAAAAAAATGCTACTTTCCTTTGGATTGGCGCTTTTTAGTGCCTCTTCATTTTCACAGGTGATCTTTACGGTTGAAGAACCGGGAGCGATTGCCGGCAGCAAAAACTTTACCTATACAACTGGTTGGGCAGCAGACCTGACCAACCCGGCAAATGCAGTGTTAGACACCGTTATGCTTGCTGATGATTCATTAGCTTGTACTGCAATTACCAATGATCTTACTGGAAAAGTAGCGTTGGTTTACCGCGGTACTTGCGAATTCGGTGCAAAAGCCCTTGCAGCTCAAAATGCAGGTGCAATCGCAGTAATCATTGTAAACAACATTGCCGGTGCACCAATCGCAATGGGTGCCGGAGCAGTTGGAGGTTCTGTTACCATTCCTACGGTAATGATCTCTCAAGCCGACGGTGATGCCATTCACGACGCTATGGAAGCCGGAGATGACGTAGTTGTCTTCATCGGTAACAAATCCGACTATTATGCAGATGACATGGGCTTTTACGCTAAAAATGTATTACGTGTAAACGGTACAGCAATCCCGTCATTGTTAGCTCAAAACGGCACAGAATTTAGTACGGATTTAGGTGCGTGGGTATACAACTACGGTTCTAATGACCAAACAAACATTACCTTGAATGTAACCGTTAACAACGGAGCAAACGTATACGACAACACTTCTTCTTCGTTTTCATTGCTTTCAGGTGATAGTGCCTACATTACTATGCCTGCATTCAGCTTAGCAAGTTACCCTACGGGTGATTACACATTAACATACGAAGTAAGTAACCCTTCTGTTGACGAATACATTAGCGACAACACAGTTACAATCAATTTCTATGTAAATGATTCTATTTACTCGCTTTGCCGTTTAGACGCACAAAAAATGCCTGTTAGTGATGGTGGTATCCGTCCGAGCACCAACAACAATTCGTATTCTTCTTGTATCGTTTTCAACAATGCAAATGGTAGTCGCTTAGGAGCAGCTGGTATGTATTTCAATGCTTCAACTGCTACAGACGATTCATTAACTGGACAAGAAATTGAAATCACGGCTTACCGCTGGGATGATGCGTTTGTTGACTTGAACGATGCCAACTATGGTTTCACGTCGCTTAACGCAATGGCTTCAGGTAGCTACTACTTCGATTCTAACGATCAAAACGTACCGAAATACCAAGCATTTACACAGCCGTTTGCAATGGAAGACGGTCAACGTTACTTGTTCTGCGCAACCACATACAACACATCAGTATACCTGGGTTACGATACAGAATCTTCTTACTTATTGAATGAAGCTACCAATGCTCAACCGCTTTATCCGGTAGAAAGCGATAACGCTTACTCTAATGGTTTCGAAGGTGGTGATGTACCATCATTGTCTGTACGTGTGTTCGACGCCAACGATTTGACAGTAAACGAAAATGTAATCGAAACAGCATCTTTCCCGAATCCTGCGAAAGA
>JBILJP010000059.1:0-17808 GCA_044377135.1 Fluviicola sp. | reverse complement strand
TTTACAGCCTACTTTTTGATATAGATTTGACGCGTGTTTTGTTGCTGTGTAGGTCGATATTGAACATTCGTCACCGATCTCTTTAAATGATTTGTTTTCCAAGATTAAATTAGCGATCTCAAGCTCTCTTTTAGTAAGTCCATAGGCTTCAAGATCAGTATGATTTGAGAAATACCCTATATTGGTTAAAGCCTCAAATTCTTGCTTTTTCTCTTTAGTAAGTTGATAATAATAACCTAGTGCTAGAAGTCCGAACGGTAGGTTTATTATTGTGATATTAATTTCGCTACAGCTTTTCAAGCTTATTAACAACGGAAGAGAAGTCATTAATACTATTCCTAAATACGAAGTGTACAATATGAATCTTTGTTGACTTATTTCAGCAGTTTTATTGATTTGCTTTTGTATGAATATGCACGTTGCTATCGAAATTAGTATTGGCAAGGTAATCAATGTGTTTTTGGCCAATTCGAAATTACCGAGCATAAAAAAGGTAGTTAAAGAACTAGCTAACAAGGCAATGATTAGCATGTAAATTAGATTTCTTGAATTAGTGACTGTATCCAAAATTTTATACTCCTTTACAACGTACATGAAGTAAGTGGTTGCAACAAGATAACCACTTAAATGAAGTAATAGTTGTGTTTTAAGGTTGTTAAGTCCTAAAACTTCAGGCGTTAGTATATATAAAAGATTGAATGCAATAAAACTCAGTATCAATAATAGAAACCGAATGCGCGATATGTCTCCTTTTCGCGCTAGGACATTGAAGAACTGTGCGATCAGAATGAATGATTCTGCAATTGTGAAAAATAATGATATATTACTTGCGGTCATTAACTAAGAATAGTGCATTAACGAACCGTAAAATAACAACTAAATAATCATTTCGAATTGCATTGTTTTAAATTTTCAACTAATTGCGGGAAATACTGATTGTTATTTAACAGGTTAAAAAAGTAAAGTCAAACTAAAATTTGACTTTACTCCAATTGGGTTAAAGAGGTCTGTAAACCATGGTGAAATTAAGTTCTCCACTGGCTTCACTTCCTCCATTATCATTTACAATGAGTTTAGTTGAACTTTTACCTTCAGTCCATTTACCTAATCCAGTTGGTTGAGGAGGAGAAGGATAGTCTAAAGTTACTTTTAAACGATTGATAAAACAGAACCAACATTGATCGCCAAAATAAATTGTAGAATTTTGCGGAATCAATCTTAAATAAGCTTTTTGTTGGTCTGATAGAGAAAAGTGTCTTTCAACCCAGCCTCGAAAATCACCTTTAATTGAATTCGCTTCAGCGTAAAGTTCATCGTCTGGCAAGGAATAAAGGCTGTCAATCAAATCAGCAACCCCTTTTGTGGATAATGGATAAATCATACTCAAATTTATTAGTAAAGAATAATAGTTTCATTGTAAATATAATAATCAAATCTTCATATTTTCGCCACTGAAACCGTAAAACAAAACTATTGGCTAAAGTAAATTACAGGAATTTAAAATTCCGGGTAATCGTGTCCCTTTTGGCATCTGCTTACATTTTGGTACATGGACATAAATTTGATGTTGTCCTAAGGGCATTTACAATGCCAACATTTTATTTAGCGCTATTGATCAGCTTTCCAATCACTCTTTTATTAGTTTTCTTGATCCATCGAGTTACTATTTGGTTGGATGAGTCGCATGATTGGAGAAGTAATTTTATGAGCAGATTGTTATGGCAATTCGTTTTTGCAGTTATCACTCCTTCTACAATTGATTTGGGGCTTATTTCCATTCACTCGACTATAATGGGAGAAAATTTTAGCGAAAGTCCGTTTCTTTTGGTTGATTTCCCAATCATAGTTTCATTCATCCTATTGTTGAATATGTACTACGTGATAAAGTATTTGCTTTTAACGGATAATCGTCGCGAAGATTCAAACACAAAACAAAGCCCATTTGTAATTGATTATGGAAGACATTATGCAACGTTGAATCCTGAAAATGAAATAATCTGTTTTTATAGATCAGGACATCTCATAAAGGTAGTGACCTTTGATCAAGAATTTGAGACTCGGGGATATTCTATAAATGACATTGAGACACTATTCTCAGGACGTGGATTTATAAGAATCAATAGGAGTGCAGTTGTAAATATGAAATTTGTAAAAGGCTATTCTACTGGTTCAAAAAGAGACACACTTAACATCCTCTTTAATGCTAATGTGCCGGATAATCTGGACGATGAAATTTTTATTGTAACTGACAAACACTTGGATGAGTTTAAAAATCATCTGGCAGATAATTTGGGTAAATAATACAGTGATTTTTAAAGCCGATTTTTGTTGATTTCACGCCTTTTTTGCGGATATTAAAGGGATTCACGTCGTTTACTACACAAGGCATTCACTCAATTTCTAACTTTACATAGAACTCAATTTCTATGTCTCAATTAAACAAGTTTCGTGTACTTCTATTTGTGATGACGGCAACAACTGGTATTGCAAGTGCTTTGGTTTTGATACAGGATCCAGACCATTCTAATTGTACTCCTTGTAAAGTTGAAAAGCAATCTCATTCAATCGCTAAAATTAAAAAGCATAAAATTCTGAAGTGAGCAAGTAGACGAATTTCCTTTTAATAATTGAACCCCAAAAAAGATTAGGTTAATCAACATTTTGGCAAAAGCAGGATTTCCTTCTCCTGATTTCTTAGATGACTCTTATTAATTGTGTTATTGTTGTAACACCTTTAACAATCATTCATCTTATTTAAGATAAATTGTGAAATTCTGTTAATTACCTATCGGTTTTTTGGATAAATTAAAAAAGGTGTTATTTTAGATTCTGATTTAGGTGGTTAGGTTAGGTTGATTAAAATAGCTCGGAGGCTCCCGCTTTCGAGCTATTTTTTTATCGAAAGATTTTCATACAATGGAATCAATTCTGAAATCCGTTTATCAGAATTAACACTCAACTGTGACTGAATGATCTCAGAAAAAGGTTCAGGTTCATTTAAAACCAAACTATTATCTGTTTGAAATGACCCGTAATGAATGGAATGAAACAAGTGGTTTTGCTTTTCATAATCGAATAGATAACCCTTTTCTTCATAGAAGGTTTGGACTTCTTGACTTGAAAATGTGGCAAAGTAAACATGATACCAACCTTTTGTTCCGGAATACTGATATTTATACGAAATCAGGCTTGAATCAATTGCAGAAAAGAAAAGTGTTTTTTCATAACCATCGGTAAGAAATCTCAATTCGATTGTTTTATTCTGGTCATCAACTTTTTTAGTTGTTTGGGTGTAGGCGAATCCGATTTCGTCAAAAAATGATCCTTCGGTAAAAATGGAATTTAAGAACCTAGAGAAATCAGATTTTGAAAATCCTGGCATTTCAGCAATTTTTATATCGGCATTCTCGGGAAATGAAAAATTACTGCAATAGCGATTTAAGGTAATAGGAGAAAACAGAATTTTACTTTTCCTTTTGGCCTGGTCAACTTCAAATGTAAGAGTGTTCTCAATGACACAATAAGCGGAATCCTGCTTTTGTTCTTCTAAATATTCATAGGTAAACCAATTGGTGTTTTTGTAGTTAAGCGTTCCTTTTCTAGGGCTATTTCCAAGTTTATCCCTGTATTGTTGAATCACTAAGCCGAAAAGTTTTTCGTTGGTGGTTGACACGATTTCAACCTCTTCGATTTCTCTAATAAGCTGTTGGAGATACACAACAGAATCATTTTTGAGTTGGTTAATTTTCAAGGAATAGAACGATGGATGAACCAATGTATAGCTAACACTAATTGACAAATTTACGTTTCCGTTACGGTCGGAAATACCAACAATATGGTTTTGTGAGTTGGTGCAGATTACACCTGCTATACCTATTGAATCGTTTTGATTGAGAATGGTTATTTTTTGTTGACTATAGCAAAAAGGGTAAGAAACTAAAAGTAAAATAAAGATGAAAAGTAGTCTCATGTGAACTGTAATACTGATCACAAAGTACAACATTTTTAAAAATCGAACTGTAATTTTTAACCAGTTGAAAGGTAAGGTAGTAAGCCTCACATGAAACTATTTTTTGCGTTCATTGTTTTATTGATTATAATATAGTCATATATTTGATGAAATATTAATCAATTATGCAGTCTTCTCTTTCTAAACCTGTTTCAGCATCTTCGGAGCTTCTTGAATTATGTATTGGAGTTGTATCTGCTGTAAGTGCTGGTTTTCCCTCGCCTGCCGATGATTTTTTAGATGTTGCAATTGATCTAAATAAAGAACTCATTAAACGACCATCATCTACATTTTTTTCGCGGGTACGAGGTAACTCAATGAAAAACGCTGGTATTACCGACGGTGATTTGCTCGTTATAGATAAGAGTATTACCCCAAGAGACGAACATATTGTAATTTGTTTTTTAGATGGTGAGTTTACTTTAAAGCGTTTATTGATCAGGGAAAACAATTGTGTATTGATGCCCGAAAATTCGGACTATGAACCCATTATTGTAAGTCCTGAGAATAATTTTCAAATATGGGGTGTGGTGGTTCATTGCATAAAATCAACCTTTCATGTACGCACTTGTTGACTGCAATAACTTTTACGCTTCGTGTGAGCGTGTCTTTCGTCCCGATTTGGTGGGTAAACCTATTTGTGTGTTATCGAACAATGACGGTTGTGTTATTGCACGGAGCAATGAAGCCAAAGCGTTGGGTATTCCAATGGGCGCACCTGCTTTCAAATTTGAAAAGGAATTTGAGCAGAAAGGGATTCAGGTTTTTTCTGCAAATTTTTCACTTTATGGTGATATGAGCAAGCGGGTTATGAATGTACTTTCCGACTTTAGTCCCGAACTAGAAGTTTACAGCATAGATGAGATTTTTTTAGACCTCAATGGCTTTACTTTATATGATTTGGTAGATTATGGTCAGCAGATGCGCTCAAAAGTTCAACGTTATACCGGAATCCCCACAAGTGTAGGCATCACGCCAACAAAAGCTCTTTCAAAGCTTGCTAATCGTATAGCCAAAAAATACCCACAGCTAGAAAGTGTATATTACATGGATTCTGAACAGAAGCGGATCAAAGCCCTCAAATGGCTTTCCGTTGGTGATATTTGGGGTGTTGGTAGGCAATATCAAAAACATCTGCTTTCAATGGGAGTAAAAACCGCTTTTGATTTTGTAGAATTACACGATGAAACTGTGCGAAAACTAATGGGGGTTGTTGGGGTTCGATTAAAACACGATTTAGAAGGAAAACCAACCCTTAGCCTAGATGATGTGAAGGTAAAAAAGAACATTGCCACCACCCGCTCTTTTGATCGGAATTACACAGAATTAGCTGATTTAGAAGAACGAGTTACAAGTTTTGCGGTATCATGTGCCGAAAAACTACGAAGGCAACAAAGCGAATGTTCGTCTTTGTCAGTATTTGTGTTAACGAATCGTTTTCGAAATGACTTACCGCAATACGATAGAAACATCAACATAAAACTACCCTTTACAACCAGTTCAAGCATTGAGATTGCGAGGTACGCAGTATTTGGATTACGAAGCATCTTTAAAGCGGGCTATAGTTACAAAAAAGCCGGAGTGATACTCAATGATTTCACACCCAGTAATCAAAAACAACTCTCAATTTTTGCCCAAAGTGATAAAAGGCACGTAGAACTCATGCGTGCGGTTGATACAATAAACACTAATTTTGGAGGGCAAAAAATAAAACTTGCATCACAAGATTTAAAACGGTTGTGGAAAATGAAACAAGAACGATTGTCGCCTAAGTACTCAACTCGATTAAGTGACATCATAACTGTAAACTGCATGTAAAATGTGTTTTCATACCAAACAAACCAAGAGCGCAAAAACGCTCGAAAACAGATTTATAGCTAAGTTAAGGCAAGAAGACAAACCTTTGTTAACAGGAGTTTACAACGGCTTTGATCATCCAAAAACACCTATCATTACCGCCCAGGAACCTGATATTATACAGTGCGTCGAATGGGGCTTAATTCCGTGGTGGGCAAAAGATAAGGGCAACCAAAACAGTTGTTTAAATGCGCGAATTGAAACGTTGAGAGAAAAACCGTCTTTTAGCGGGATTCTGCACCGCAAATGTTTGATTTTATTGGATGGTTTTTTTGAATGGCAATGGATAGATGTCAAAGGTAAAGAGAAACAAAAGTATTTGATTACCTTGTCAAATGAGGAACCCTTTGCACTAGCTGGACTTTGGACAGAATGGAAAAACCCACTAAACGGAGAACTGCTTAAAACATACACTATAATTACAACGGAAGCCAAAGGAATTATGCGAGAAATTCATAACTCAAAATTGAGGATGCCTGTAATTTTGACACAAGGGAATGAAAGACCGTGGTTGAATGACCAAAGAAGGGCGGATTTGTGTTTGGATTTGAAAGCAGAGTACCAAAAGTAGAATTTAATCAGATATTTTAAATTGTTATTTCATATAAGGTATTTCGTCAACAAAAAAATAATCAACTCACGAATTCGACAAAGGACTCGCAAAAAGTAGATATACTTGCAAAGAATGTATATTAGAATATGCTAAATGCCAATAAAACTCATTCTAGGTAGATTTTACCTGCCAAGACTGTATGAATATATAATTGCAGAATAGCTAAGAAAATGAAGCTTCAGGTTTAATTGGTGCACTTTTCTAGTCAACCATCAACGAAAACACTTCTTGCTATTTTAATTTAAGTTGATATTTTGGATTTAATTAAAGCAACTAAGGCCAATAATTATGGAGATACAAATAAAAGGTAATAAGATAAAAGCACCTTTAAAAGGAAATGATGTTTGGTTAGTCCTCAAACCCGAAGAAAAAGTTCGACAAGAATACATTTGCAGACTTGTAAATAATTATGGCTTTGACTTAGAGCAAATGGCTCAAGAAATCCAAGTAAGCAATTCGCAACGTGGACAAGGCAGAGCAATGGCTGACATTGTAATTTGGAAAAATGTAAAAGACAAAAGAGAAAATAACAGTCCTATAATAGTTGTAGAATGCAAAGCCGAACACATTACTGTTAGAGAAGAAGATTATTTTCAAGGTTACAATTACGCATCTTGGGCTGGTGCTGACTTTTTCGTAACAACCAATTTAAAGGAAACAAGAATTTTTAAAGTTGTAAAAGGTAAAATCCCAAAGAGACTTGAAGAAGTTGTAAATATTCCTGATGCTAAAACAGTTAATGACGAAAAGAAAATAAATGAATTATTAAAGCAGACTAAAGCATTTACAAGGGACGAATTTTCAAAACTACTTTTCAAGTGCCACAACATCATTCGTAACAATGATAAACTTTCGCCAGAAGCGGCATTTGACGAAATAAGCAAAATCCTTTTCATTAAAATTCGCTACGAAAGAAGTAATTCCGAAAACCAAATTTTCTCAAAGGAAGCTTTCAAGAATGACAAAGCTAGCTATGAGAAATACAAACCAAAAGATGGAAAAGACTTCTATCAATTTTTGTTTGAACAAACAAAAGAAGATTTCAAAGATGATGACCTTTTTGAACAGACAGAAATTATCAGAGTAAGAGAAAATAGTTTTGAAGCAATCGTTGAAGAGTTACAGATTTACAATCTATCCACAACATCTGACGATGTAAAAGGAATTGCCTTTGAACAATTCTTAGGCAAAACATTTAGAGGTGAGTTAGGGCAGTTTTTCACTCCTCGAACTATCGTAGATTTTATTGTTGACGTTTTAGACCCACAAGAAAGCGAAATAATTTGCGACCCTTGTTGCGGTAGCGGTGGATTTTTAATTAAGGCTTTTGAATATGTAAGAGCAAAAATTGAAAATGAAATCCATTTGGCGAAAGAAAAAATTAAGTTGGAATATTATGATGCAGCGTATGAAAAACTTAGCGATAAAAAGAAAGCTGAAATTGACGAAACGGTAAATGATTTGTTTTCTAAACTTAATGCTGAACTGGACATTAACAACCCAAAAAGCAGAATCAGAGAATTAAGTTATGACTGCATTTTCGGAACAGACGCCAACCCAAGAATGAGCCGAACTGCAAAAATGAATATGATTATGCACGGTGACGGACACGGTGGAGTTCATCACAATGATGGGCTTTTAAATGTAAATGGAATTTTTGAAAATCGTTTTGATATTATCCTCACTAATCCACCTTTTGGAAGCAGGGTTGAAAAGTCTTTGAAAATTACAGAAGCCGACAAATACACTGACGTTGAAAGAATTAAAAAATACCGTAAAAGATACGGAGGTGATTACGATGAAGCATTAAAACAAGTAAACGACAATATTGATAAACCATTATTGGATTTATACGAAACTGGCAGTATGAGTTCACTTACAGAAGTGTTGTTTATAGAACGCTGTTTGAACTTGCTGAAGCCAGGCGGAAGAATGGGAATTGTATTACCCGAAGGAGTTTTGAATAATACCAACCTTCAAAAGATTAGGGATTTTGTGGAAAGCAGAGCAAAAATTTTGCTCATAACATCAATTCCTCAAGATGTATTCATTGCAAGTGGTGCAACCGTGAAACCAAGTTTGTTATTCTTCAAAAAATTTACAGAAAAAGAAGTAAAACAATGGAAATCAGTTTCTACAAAAGCAGAAAAAGACGTTACCAAAAAGTACGAGCCAAAAACAAAACCAATTCTTGCAAAACTTGAATTGAAAGGTAAAGAAGCACCAAGCAATGAGGAGAAAAAAAGATTAAGGACAGAATTAAAGCAAATTGAAGATACAATTCTTTTTGAAATTAAAGCTCAAATCAAAAAAGAATTCAACTATCAAATTCCGATTGCAGAAGTTGAAAAGGCAGGAATAAGCAGTACAGGTTCGCAAATAGAAAATGAATTGGAGCCTTTGGCTAAGGAGTTTAAAACATATCGTGAAAAAAATAAACTTTGGACGACTTACATAAAAGAAATCAACTACCAAATTGCTGATGAAGAAATTGGAAGAGTGAGAATAGTTGATGGTGTAGTTTCTGAACCCGAAGTGTTTTACAGTAAATCAAAGTATTAATGCAAGCAACAGCAAATACACATCTAAAGTTTGTTGACTTCACTCAATTAGTGAGTTGGAGTTCTTATGCTTTGCTAGGAAAAAATTTAATCTATACACAGAAGTACTCTTTTGTGCGAATAGGGGAATTTCTTAAAAGAAACAAAGAGCAAGTTCAAATTGAAGATGGCGTTTTATATAAACGTCCAACGATAAGAATTAACGGGAACGGCATAAGTCTTAGAGACGAAATTGATGGAAAAAACATTGGTACAAAAAATCAATTCAGAATTTATAAAGATCAATTTCTGCTTTCAAAAATTGATGCAAGAAATGGTGCATTTGGTGTCGTTCCACAAGAATTAGACAAAGGTATAATAACGGGCAACTTTTGGACATTTGATGTTGATTATACTTTAATAAATCCTCATTACCTAACTCTGTTGACAAGAACAAAAGAGTTTCAAAAATTATGTCAAACCGCTAGTGTTGGTACAACAAATAGAAATTATCTACAAGAAGATTTATTTCTAAATTTTGAAATACCACTTCCAAAACTTACAGAACAAGAAGTTCTTTTATCCAATTACAACAACAAAATCAAACAAGCTAACTTACTTGAACAACAGTCTAGCGACTTAGAAGGTGAAATTGAAAAGTATTTTTTAGAACAATTAGGATTAAAGCCATTCAGTTTAAAAGAAAAAATCACAAGCTTACAAACGACAGACTATGTTTCTTTAGACCGATGGGATTTCTTCTCAACTGATACAAGAATTGCAATTGAATTAAGAAAATCAAAATTCAAATTATCTTCAATTGGTCAGTCATTTCGATTTGCAAAACGTAGTTTTAATAAGGCAACTTACAAACAAGACACGTTTAAATATATTGAGATTGGAGCAATCGACCCAACAAAAGGAATACTTGAAGCAAAAGAAGTAGCTATCAAGAAAGCACCAAGTAGAGCTACACAAATTGTAAATGAAGGAGATTTGATAATTGGAACTACAAGACCATACTTGAAGAAGTTTGCAATAGTTACAGAAGAATACGATAATGATGTTTGTTCTTCTGGCTTTAGCATTATTCAACCATCAAAGGAGTATCATTTACCATACTTGCATCAATTTCTAAAATGCACTTACGGTATAGAACAACTGAAAAACAAAATGACTGGTGGGCTTTATCCTGCAATTACAGAACCCGAACTCAAAGAAATTAAAATTCCTTTCCCTGATGTTGATATTCAAAAAGAGGTTATGAAATTAATTGAATTGAAAAAGGAAAATATTTTAAATAACAAATCTTTAATAGCTTCTATCAAAATTGAAGTAGAACAGGAGTTTGAAAAAGCAATTTTTAATTCGTAAAATGCAAATCAATTCATTATACATAAACAACTATAAGCTACTGAAAGACTTTACTATTCATTTTAGTAAAGATGTTTCTATCCTTATTGGTATCAACGGTTCAGGAAAGTCAAGTATATTAGAATGTGTCGCACAAATATTTAGCGATGCTTATCTTCAAGAGAAATCAAAATTTGGGTTTAAACTTGAATATGAATTACGCTTAGAAGAAATCATTGAGCAAACAGCGACAACAAGTGAATTTAAGACTGAATACATTAAGGTTGAAATCTACGCTGAAAAAAAAGATGAAAAACTACTTTACAAGGTGTATACTGGAAATGATATATTAGAAAAAGAAATTGACATTGAGAAAAAGTTTGGAAGCCTTGAAAAAATACTCCCAAGCAATATTGTAATCTATTACAGTGGTTTGGCTGATATAATGAAGAAAATATGCCTGCCTCACGATGAAAAATTATCAGTTAATTTTAGAAAAGGAAATACAAGTTTACATCGTCCTTTCTTTTACTTTGAACCCCCTTTGTTTAATCTAATTTTGATAACGTTACTTTCTTATGAGTATGGAGATATTCCACAATTTCTTTCGGATAGAGCAAAAATAAAAGGTGTTCAAAGTATTCAAATCAACCTCAAAAAACCTATTTGGAGCAAAGGCAAAATAAATGATTGGTGGGGGGCAAAAGGAGAAGTAAAAACATTCCTTGATTACCTTGACAGCATTGGTTCTCCTTTGATAATTGAAGAAGGTAGCACATCAAAATCAAACGGGAATGTAGTAATAGAGGCTTGGCAAAACGAAGCTTTCATCATTACCATTATAGGCCAAGAAAAACTATTTGAAATAAGAGAACATTTTGTTGAGGAAAGAACATTGTTTAAAATTTTAAATACACTGTTAATTGATGGCTTTCAGCCAGAAGTAAAGTTCTCATTTATTCAAGAGGATAATTCAGGTCGACATTCATTTAATGTTTTGAGTGAAGGCGAGCAGCAAGCCATTATTATTAGAGGGCTTATCGAATTAGTAAACAATGAAAATACATTGTTCCTTTTTGATGAACCTGATACTTATTTACATCCATCTTGGCAAAGAAACTTCATTGAAAGCATTAACGATTTGTCAAAAAATGCTGAATATAACAATAGTCAGTTTTTAATTACGACCCATTCCCCACAACTTTTAAGTAATGCCGACCCAGCAAACTGTGATGTGCAAATAATGGAAGATGGAGAAATTGTAAAAGTTACTCCAAAATATTACGGCAGAGACATTAGCACTATCCTTTATGAAATGATGGGTGTAGAAAGACGAAATAAAAAAGTTGCAAAATTATTAAGCGTTTTGTTTAACACTATTGAAGAAGAAGATTTAGAAAACTCCAAAATAGAATATGGCAAGCTTATAGAAATTTTAGGCGAAGATGACCCCGCAATGGTTAGAGCAAAATCGCAATTAGATTATTTACAAGAAGAGCAAAATGAAGCAAATAGTTAAAACCGTAGAGCCAAATTCGTTGCTTCAACACAGAGCTAGTCAATTTGCAAATTTTGATAATATTCCGTTTGCGACAAAGGAGGAGTTACGAGAAAGTTTATTATCAGAACAAGGACACATTTGTTGCTATTGTATGAAACGAATACCCGAACATACATCACCGTATATGAAAGTAGAACATTACAAGTGCCAAGACAATTTTGGTGCATTACAATTGACTTACACAAATTTATTTGGTGCTTGTACTGGTAACGAAGGACAACCTAAGATAAAACAAACCTGTGATACAAAAAAGGGTAATTCAGAATTGACAATCAGTCCAACTTCAACCCTACCAATTTGTGAAACACTTTTTAAGTATAATGCAGAAGGAGAAATAAGCTCAATCACAGACAACGCAGATATAAACAGACAACTTAACGAAGTATTAAATCTGAATATGCAAACACTCAAAGATGGACGAAGAGAAATATATTTGCAAGTACAGGGAAGAGTAATTCAAGAAAGTAAAAAATCCAACAAAGCATCATTTGTAAAATTTCTTGAACAAGAAAAAGCAAAGTGGTTAGAACGGACTAAGAATAAACATCGACCTTATTGTTCTGTTGCAATTTACTATTTGACAAAGAAAATTAAAAGTAATCAGAATTAGCCAACGCTTTTGTTGGCTCCTTTACATTTTTTTGCATTTTGCGTTTGGAAAAAATGCAAATGTGCCACCCTAACAACGCACCAAGACAGCAGTAAACAATAGGTAACACAGCAAGGACAAATAGATGGCCAGCTTGCAACAGCACCTACCCAAAAGGCGGGGTCGAGTTCCAAAGACAGTTTTATGGTTAATCAAACATTAGTTTTTCAAATTTTGTGGTAAAAGTCCTGTCCTTCATGCAGCTGCAAAACGTTATCACGTCCTATACTTCTCCTCGGATTTCCCTGCATAACTAAGCAAGTCCAAAAAACTACTTTGTACAATCAGCGCCCGCTGTTTTTTGCCAGTTCTATGCCCAATAAGCAACCCTGAATCAAAGAACATACCTATTACAATTGCGCACCAGTTATAGTCAGCAATTTGCGGATACTCCTCGACAAGTTCTAACAGGGTATAGATATGTTGTTCATCTTTAAGAGCTAGTAGTTGCATTCTTTTGATACTTACTTGATCGAGATAATTGATCCTGGAAGTTAAACAAATGGAAATTGTCAAGATAAAACTGAAAGAATCATTTCGTATCATCCTTTGGAGGTATAAACACTTGTCTTTTAAGGGTGACATGGTTTAAGTATTCGACAAGTTCAACGAAACTGGATTCGAGGATGAGTGCTTTTCTTTCTTTTCTGCATTGAAATCCGATTAGCAACCCTGCGTGAAAGAAAATTCCGATTTTGGTGTCAGTCCAACCGATCATTTTGACCTGTGGATACCGCTGAATTAATTCTTCAGGGGTATAAAAATCTTGCGGGGCATTCATTGTTTAAGATTTAAGAGTTAGCAAAATTCCAATAGTTATAAAACGCTGTAAGCCTATCTATTGTTACAAGTTCAAACAAAATAATAGTTAAATCATCGCCCGTTGATTAAACTACTAAGACCGTTTCGGCATCTAACGCATTTTCTTTTTGATTGTATTGATTTCAAAAAGTTGTAGGATGGTTGCCTTTGAAATTGTTAAAATATTATAATTTGACAAAAATAAACCACGATTATTTCACATCCAATTCATCGAAAAAAGGCTTAATCCCGTGTTTTTTGATAAAAAAAACGAAAAAACACCTTGTAAAACAGTGTTAAAAGTGACATGGAGTGACCTTGCAACTACATGGAGTGACCTAGCAACAACATGGAGTGAGATGGAGTTTACGGGGCTTTCAGCGATTTCACTGTTTTTTTGAGCAAAAAACACAACTTGCGTGGACATGTACACGCTTTAGACAAAAACACCAAAACACGTAAACATAAAGAGTTAACCTGTTACCTAAAACGGCAACCCGACCAAATCTAACCGCTACACCTCAGTCTTTCCAAGGCTTTTGGTTGCCAGACCTTTGCTGAAAACGCAAGAGTTATGACAAAGCTGAAAGGCGGAATCTTTATCACCGCAAAAGAAATCCAGTTAATGAATGGCTGCCATCTACGAACAGCCTACACAAAACACAGATACGTTCGTGAATCGCTCAAAATTAAGGGCAAACACCTGACCGTTAAGCAATACTGTGAATTTGAAGGTATTGACCCTGACGAAGTAGTAGAATTATTGAATCCATACCGATAAATCAAAACACGATGAAACTAGAAAAAAGAGATGTCAATTTTTTCCTACTCTATTGGATCAGAAACGACAAAGAACTTTGGGGGGAACTTCGCCAAATAGAAATCCTGCTGTTAGTAGAGCGCATTGTTAACGAAAAACCGTATCAGCAAATCGCTACCGAGCACAAGACAACACCCGAAAAGGTTCAGCGAGTATTTGAAGCGATCATGCTCAAAATTGAGCGTTGCATATCAAAGGGAATTGCCAAGCAACTCCGAGTAATAGATTTAAAACTCAAAGCAAGACCTGACAAACCCTTTCCGGTTTTCGAAATACACCTCAATTAATCAAAAGATCATGAAACTAAAGAAAACGGACGTTGATTTCTTCTTGAGTTACTGGCTCGATACCGAACCCAAATTAAAGAAGGTGGTTTGCCAAGATGAGATTAACCTCATTGTGGAGCGCATTATTAAGCGCAAGAGTTTTCAGCAAATAGCTGACGAAATAGATGCCACTATTGCATTAATACATTTGGGATTTGAGGCGATCTTGATAAAGATCGAAAGAGAAGTATCGGAGGAAGCTGCAAAGCGTTTGCGAACCATTGATCTGAGGTTACGGGTCAAATCAGCCCCCTTCTTTTAACCAAAAACGGCTAAATCAACACTAAAATTTGTGAGTAAATGCGAGTAAATGCGGGTGTTAGTGAGTGGTTTTGAGTGTTTGTGAAAAAAGTTTTTTGGAAGTGTCAGAACTTTGAATCAAGGCAAAGGCAAAGAGCCTAAAAGGTAGGGCTAAGAAAGACAAAAAATGTGCTTCGAAAAGAAGAAAAATGAAAAGTAAGCGTCGCCAAAAGAGCGAGTAAGTTCTGGAAACAGATTAGTAAAAAGAGAAAAAAGAAGAAGTCATGGAAGCATTATTAGTCATCAACAGTATCCTAGCAGGAATAAGTCTCTACTTCATCAAAGACTTTCACACCGAGTTCAAAGAGGTAGTGAAAAAAGTAGAGCGATTGGATGAAAAAGTACGCATCATGTCCGGCCAGACAGATCCGCACAAATCCAAAGAATCAACGCAGGATTAACTAAAAAGTGAAACAATGAAAACGTTCACAATTCTAGCCATCGGAGGTGCTGTCCTAATTGCAGGAAGCTACCTCTACGGGATCAACAAGTCACAGTACAAAATCGTACTGACAGCTACCGGAAGAATCCACAAAGTGACCGCCCAGGGAGTCACCTTAATCATCCGGTACAACATCAAGAACCCTACCACGGCAGCCATGCGTATGACACCGCCACTGATTCGGATAACAGTGAACGGTAAGCAGATCGCCACCAGTAACATGCGGGAAATCGATATTCCGGAAGCCTCCCGCGATGACTCAGGTAAAATCATCATCCGAGCCAACCAGGAAACTGGTGACATTGAGAGTGAAGTTATTATTCCGTGGGTGGGGCTAGTGTCCGCAGCACCCGACCTGATCAGTCGATTGCAAAACACTGACGGGAAAAACAAAGTCTCTCTCAAAGTCGAAACCCAAGCGCGCATCTATACCATGCTTGGGGTGTTCCCCTACGAGCAGAACACCACCATTAAGGTATGATCTCGGGTCAACGACAAATCAGCGATGGTAGCCAATTTAACCACCTATTTCCTCATCCTGTGGGGGATTCCGTACTGATCAAGCGGGACGCAGAATTGGTTGAGACCATCGGGTTAATGAAACGGGTGATTCGCGACACCCTTTCAGACACAAAAAAGGTCGCAATGGGACTAAAGTCCGAGAGTGATCTTAAAACCTGTGCAAATGTGTGGAACTTCTGTTTCAAGCACTTGCAGTACCGAATGGATGACAAAAACAAGGAGCAAGTCCGACGTCCCGCCCGCACCTGGCGTGACCGAAAGCGGGGCGTCGATTGCGACTGTATGACTGTCTTCATCGGTTCTATCCTAACAAATCTCGGGATTCCATTCAAAATTAGGCTCTCACGCAACAGCAGTGAACTGACAACTTTTGGTCATGTGTATCCAGTAGCGCTCGTAAAAGGAAAAGAAGTAATCGTGGACTGCGTAGTACATAATTTCAACTACGAAGCCCCATACCTAGAAAAAAAAGACATCACAATGGATTTGCAATATTTGAATGGCTTAGAGGGCGAATATGATCCGTCCTGGGAAGCCGAAGAACAAGAAGCATGGTATCCTGAAGATGAGTACGATGATGACCTAGATGGTCTGAATGGCAAAGCACAGAGAGAAGCCAGAAAGCAAAAACGACAAGAAAAGAAAGCAAACAAACCACCCCTAAAGGAACGCCTTAAAAAAGGGCTTCACGTCATCAACAAAATCAATCCGGCAACGGCATTGCTCAGAGCGGGAGTTCTAGCGAGCCTAAAGCTAAACATGATGAACGTAGCGGGTAAATTGCGATTCTCTTACTGGTCAGATGCCAAGGCACAAAGTAGCAACATGGACATGGGTAAATTTCAGCACTTGAAAACCATCCGCCAAAAGATCGAAAAGGTCTTTTACGGAGCAGGTGGAAAACCCGAAAACTTCCGTGAAGCCATTCTAACCGGAAAAGGAAACCGCGACAAAAAAGTTGCACTCAATGGACTTGGAGCAGTATATCAACCCATTTATGATGTGAACGACCTTCGTTCGATCATAGGTACGGATGTGTACTTCGATGAGTTCAGCGATGTGGAACACCCAAGCGGTATGAACGGACTCGGTGAAGTAACAGCCGGAGCAGCAATTGCAGCAGCTTCGGGAATCATTGGAACGATTGCGGGGTTGCTAAAAAAACTCGGTAATCTCTTTAAAAAGGGAACACCAGAGCAAGAGCAGGAAGCAAAACAGGAAAAAGCAGTAGCTAACGAAGGTAACAATGCGCCTTACTCCCCTGCTGAAATTTCCAAGTACCTCGAATTGGCAAAGTCGGCAATGTCTCCAGATGAGTTACCAACCGTGAAACGGAATACAGATCCCACCTCAGAATCCGATGAATCGTTACCCAGTGTAGCCACCAAATCAGAAAAACCAGAAGTCAAGGACTTCACGGAACTCGATGAGGATGACCCTGAGGAAAAAAGTACCAAGTCCGCTAAAAACACCAAGAGTGAATCTACAGGAATGTGGCAATGGATGAAAGACCATCCAATCATCACCCTTGGTATTGCAGCGGGTTTAGCCGGAGGGACATATCTAGCCATTAAAGCCATTCGAAACTCACAAAAGAAAAAAGGAAGCAAAGCCTTGAATGGAACGAATGGTTTAGAAGGTGTCAAAAAAACAACACGTAAAAAAACAACTCCCAAGAAACAGACATCAAAAAGAAAAACCCGCGGTGGAGCTAGAAAAACCTACATCCGCAAAGTAGAATTAAGCTAATTAAATAAGTAGCATTATGCCTAAAAGAAAGAAAAGCAGAACTCTATCAGGAACAGCATCCGTAACACGAAAACAAAGTTTGTTTGCCCGTTACAATAGTATGCCTGAAGACAAAGCCAAAACCAAAGCAATTAAATCTGGAGTTGATATTCTGGGAGCGATTGCAGGTGGTGGTCTGGGAGCGTTGATTGGTAAACATGCTGCCCTTTTCGGAGCGGGAGTGTTAATTGCCGGAAACTTGATGAAAGACAAAAGCGGTTTGTACC
>JBILJP010000376.1:0-4969 GCA_044377135.1 Fluviicola sp. | reverse complement strand
TTCCGATGCTAAAGCCAAGCAACGAAAGGAAAACCAAGCCAACCAACACCACTTGAATTTTTACTGCCAACGACAATCTTTTGAAAGCCAAACGCTTGTTTTTCGCCTTGAACCAACTGTAAATGGCTAGCAACAAACCGAATGATACAAACAAGAAAGCCATCGTGGTAACACCGTTTACCCAACTCGAATCTTGCTTCGAAAGGATAATCATGTCACTTTCACCGCGCTTGAGCATAAAGTGATTGTAGCCGTCTTTGTTGAAAAAGCGCTTCGATCCTTTTCGGGTTTCTTTCCAGGCATCTGCCGAATAAGGGAAGCTGTAATCGCCGTATTTATTGACCAATTTTCCATCGTAGTATTTTACAATGGAAAAGTTCTCCAACGATTCAAACACTTTGGCCTTATCCGAAATCAACAAACGCGGAAACCCGATTTCCTCCGGAATTTTCTTCGATTTCAACGTACAGTACAACCAAATACTGGCCGTTGGCGTCTGAATTTTCTCGCGAATCACATAGCTGTACTGACTGGTATAGTCCTTGATCAGAAACATGCATGAATCCAATTCAGAAACCATTCCGTGTCGGGTGATCAGCTGTTCAAAATCGCGTTGACTTTCACCATTGATTTTAGAAACCGAATCGGTGAGTTGGTAATAATAGAAATCAATATCGTAACGTTCCCAAAAACCGTTGAAAATACGCCGCTCAAGCGCTTCCTTCAATGCCGAAGGATTGGGTCTGTCTTTCAGCGAAGTCAATCGTTGCAGGTAAGGTTCTTCCAGCAAATGTTGTTTGGTACTCAGGTATTCAATCTCTGTATTGATATCCTGATCATCGGCCAGTTGATTGGCATACAATTCGCGTTCGGCGCGTTCCTTGGTTTGCGAAAAGGTATAAAAGCTCGAAGTCGCTCCCACCGAATAAATGAGCAACAATAACAGTACAAGCGAAAAGTTCCACGTTTGGAGATTCCGCAAAACAGCCAGCATGATAATGGCGCAAAGTATAACCGGCCAACAGATTGCGTTCCAGTTACTACCAAAATACCAACCTGCAACAACATACATCAACGTAGTTGAAAGCCAAATCAACGTGAGTATGCGCTTATTCCAACCAGATCGTAAAAAAGCAATAATGGTTTCAAAAAACAGCAAGAGGTAAGCAAATCCGGCCACGCCTACTATCAAGAGCACAAACAGCGAAAACCGTGTGAGTGAAAAGAGTTGATCTAATTGAAGCGGAATGGAGGAGTTTTCCACGATTTGTTGTCCCACAGAACCCATCCACCACGACAATACCGGAAAAGCAACGAGCAGTAAAAGCAAGGAAATCTTTGAAAACCGATGGTTGGGGCGCACCTTTTCCAAAGCGTGCAATAAAGTGTTGATGATGAGTAAAAATAGCACAAAGGAAATCACCAATTCTCCCAAATTAGGTGTCCACTCTCCCAATGCCAGTACTGCTGGGTCAAATAAATCACTGTGGACAAAGCCTTCTAAAAAATTGGCGTTTAGACTCCAAAGTCTGAGAGCAGTGAAAACTGCAACCAATACAATCCGCGTCCAGATACCCGGAAACCAACGATTTAACTGAATCCAGAATAAAATAATGATCAGCATAAAGCTGCCGAACAACGATGTTTCTTCCAAACCTCTATCGGCATCTTCTAATGTTTGCTGCACATTGAAGAGGAAATTGCCCTTGAGACTTTTAACGGTAATTCCTTTGGTTGAATCCAGCGAAATAGTTCCGATTGAAGAACTCAGGTTGGTATTGAAGGTATTTCTTAATTGCTCGTTTTCATACGGATACGCATGTTGAATGAGAAACGACCCCACACTCAACGTGTTGTTGTTTTTTATCACCTTGGTATAATACCAGCCGTTTTGCAAACGCACCACACCTTCAACCGGGAAATGCAACTCGGCGAAGGAATAAACGGGCAAATGGTTGGTGTTCCAGAAAACCAACGAATCACCGTGGTAAACATGGAGAAAAAAATTATCGTTTTCCGAATCGCTGTATTTCTCGGTAAGCCCTTGTCGACCCTCTTGATTTAAACACCTGTTTGCTTTAACCGTAAAGTCGTTGAGTTGCTCTTCGAGTCTGGAAAACCGATCTTGAAAGCCCTTAAAATCGGCATGCACATCTTGTTGGATGTGGCTATGTGTAATAATGATAAACAGGGCAGTTACTGCAATAGCGACCTGAAGCCCAAAGGTTCTGAAAAACTGACTTACACGTTTAACCATTCGAGTTTATGACTGAGGCATTCCAGCAAACGATCAAATTCCTGATCGGCTAGGTTGTCATTCTTGAAATGAAAGTCGGCAACATCTTCATAAGGCATCAAAAACTGCTCAAAACACGGAATAACATGATGTTCCCATTGGTAAAGAATGGCCTCTCTGGAATAACCGCGCGTTTCCTGATCGCGGTACAACCTTCTATCCAACTGGGTTTGCGGATCGACATCCATAAAAACGGAAAAATCCAACATTTCGCGTACCTCTTTGTAATGAAAAAGGAACAATCCTTCTACAATAATCACAGGCGAAGGTTCCAGCGTAATCAACACATTTTTACCCGGAGGAGCGTTAAAATGGTACTCTTTCACTTCGATGGCTTCGCCGTTTTTGAGACGACGCAAATCTGAAATCAGTTGTTCCTCATCCAGTGCGGTCGGTAAATCAAAATTGACTTGTCCGTTGGCATCAAGTAACTGTTCTTCAATTGGTAAATAATAATTATCCATTGAGAAGACGGTTGGTTTCATCTGCTCAAAGTGAGTAGCCAAACGCTTCAATAAAGTAGTTTTCCCGGAACCACTACCGCCACAAATCCCAATAATCATTTTTCCACGTATTCAAAAGAAACGGCACCCTTACTTGGCAATTGCGCTATTGCAAAAACCAACCATCGGGTTGCTAAACTGGCTACAAATTTACCTGTAAATTCGGCTGTAAGTAACCTGCTCGGATTATTTGTTTGCTGATTGATGGCACCTGAAACAATTCCTACCGCATCTGTATACGAATGAAAATGCCCTTCTGTAGTGGTTGATTTAACATACCAGCCAATACCTTCTTTCATTGGGTAATAGCCAACTTCAAGTCCTTTTTTCACATTGTAGGCGCTTACCGGAGAACTCGCCGATTTCACCCATTCATTGTCTTTTAATACGTATGTAACCAGGTTGGCCACATTGTTGACCATTTCTACTCCACCCACATAATATGTACCGTTGTTCACTACCAAGGTTCCTTTTTCCATCGGTTCTACACGTTTCAACAACGCACTTCCACGGGTTCCGAAACCTACACGGGCATGCTCTAAAAAGACCATTTTGTTGGCCTTGATCGTAAACTCCGATTGCAAATCGCCTTTCGGTGAAAATTGTTTTACCAACCAACCGGCATCTTTTCCGGCGTGAGTTCGTGCAGCGTAAACAATCGATTCGCCCGTTTCACCAGCCATGTACCACGAAACCTGATCTTCCACTTTGTTGGACCCCGTAACGTTTTGCGCCACCAAAGTAGCATACGTCAAGAAGTTGTTATGCGTCATAGTAATAGCAATGGTCGACTTTTTCTTGGTTCCGTTGTTGGTATGAGAAAACAGGTAAATCAACGCTTTTTCGGAAGTAACAATGTCAAGCAACGTCAATTCCTCTGGTGGGAAATCACCGATTTTTTTCAATGCCGCGGCAAAAGAAACCGAATTGCTTTTGATGTTGCCTGCAATATTGAGCTGATGAAAGCTGATTTTACCACTTTTCAATTCCAAATGCTCCAGAAAATAAACATACCTGCCGCCATCTTCGGAAATGTAAAAAAACTCTTTACCGCCGGGACTAAAATTTTCATTCCACGAACTCTTGCCATCATTTGCAACGAACGTCAAATACACTTGTTTTTGGTTCAATGAAGGATCGCGATTCAACAAAATGGCTCCTTGTCCCTTCCATTCCAACACTTGATAAAACGGAAATTCTTCTGCCGGAATTTCAAATGTTTGCGCATCCAGGAATCCTGTAAACAGCAAAAAAAGTGAACTAAATAGTACTCTCATAATGGCAATTTATCGTAATTTGTGAGTTTCAAACAAAGATTGGGTAAATTTATCGGATTTCCAATCATAAGATAAAAGTTCAAACGAATGAAAACGAGAAACATCTTTGCTATTGCATTCATCGCGCTGGTAAGCGCTTCTTTTACGTTCTCAACCCCAGATGATAAACAAACAGGATTAAAGATCGGTGATAAGTTACCCATGGCCGACACAGACATGAAAGCCACCGACGGAAGTGCGTATAACTTGTCTAAGTTGATGGGTAAAAAAGGTCTTATTGTTGTGTTTTCTTGCAATACGTGCCCGTTTGTAGTTGGAAGCGAAAGCTTTGCCGGCTGGGAGGTACAATACAATGCTTTGCACCAACTCGCGAAAGATTCCGGAGTAGGATTTGTACTTGTTAATTCGAATGCCGCAAAACGCACAGGCGATGATTCCATGGAAGCAATGATTACCAGAGCCAGTGAAAAAGCATATACCATGCCATATTTGGTAGATGAAAATGCAACTGTTGCTGATGCTTTCGGTGCAAAGACAACTCCACACGTTTATTTCTTCAATGAAAACAGTGAATTGATTTATCAAGGTGCTATTGATAATACCGTTGACGGTAAACGAAAAGAAGATAAAAACTACTTGCAACAAGCATTGCGCGATCACGTTTCCGGTCAAAAAGTTTCCGAAAACACCACTCCGCCGCGTGGATGCAGCATTAAGCGTGTTCAATAATTTTAAACTGTATATACTCTCCAAAAATAAATCTATGAAAAAACAACTACTCTTAGGTGCGTTCTTTCTGTCGGCGTTGCAATTGTCGGCTCAGACAGAACAGCTGGGTCAACCTATTTCCTGGAACGGAAAGGTAACTCCAACCAAGAAAACCATTGAAATGC
>JBILJP010000375.1:0-4971 GCA_044377135.1 Fluviicola sp. | reverse complement strand
GCATATTCTGCAAGATTTTGAACTAAAATCGGAATTTTCTTGCAATTGAAAACCTGTAAAGCCAACTCTTTTTCCACAGTTTATAATTGATATTCAACTGAATAGATGCTTTGTAAGGATTGACTAATTAGTTTTTCCCCAACAACGTCAACACCGCTCCCGAGATATACTCTATCCCGATGGCAATCACAATAAACCCGATAATGCGCGAAATGGCATTGATCCCCGAAGCTCCCAACATTTTTACAATAAAATGAGAAGATCGTAAAATCACATAAACCAATACACATACGGCAACAATAGCTCCCATTGCGATGAGAATTTGAGAAGCTTTGGTATACGATTGATTGTAGTTGATCAGTAAAGAAATAGATCCAGGACCAGCTAGCATTGGAATGGCCAATGGCGTAAGTGAGACTTCCGAACGGGTTTCCATGTCTTCTTGTACGCTGGCTTTTTTCATTCCCTTGTGTCGGGTAAACGAACCGGTCAACAGTGCAAACCCTGAAGTGGTAATAATCAAACCACCCGCAAGACGTAACGAGTTAAGTGAAATTCCAAAAAAATCAAGCACGTATTTCCCCGCAAAAAAGGAAATGATCAGAATGGCAAACACGTTTACGGCGGTCCACATAGAAGTGGTATCGCGGTTGTGTTTACTGTCGTTTTTGGTGAGTCCCACAAACACGGGAACGGTTCCTAACGGATTAATAACGGAGAATAGGGCGGCAAAGACGGTGATGAAAAGTTCCATTGTTTTTTGGCGCAAAATTCCACAGAATCCACTGATCGAATGTTAGGGTAATATCAAGAGTGTATTACTAATGTTGAATTGAATGAAGGTCGCTATAAGAGCATTTTGGATGCAAAAAATTGAGGTGGATTCTGAGAAAGTAAAGGATAGACTTCATCAAAAATTAAGCATTCAACATTCAACATTTTCATTCTATTGAACCTAATTCGCCCTTACTTGTACCACTTGACTCAACAATAACAAAACTGTATGAAAACACTAATTGTATCCGTTATCACCCTGCTGGCTGTTGGTCAATTCGCATCGGCTCAGGCTTATAACTCTTGCGCGGCAAAGAGTGAAATCAAAGAAAAAGTAGCCGTTGAACAGCGCGATGACTTTACCGGTGAAACCAAAATTGTGTATGAAGAGCGAAAAGTTCAACACACCGATACCCATGGAAATGCTTCCGGAAACCAATACGATTTGGCAGTAGACGGCGCGTTTGAAGGGCAAACGATCGTAGTACTACAATTTTATACCAGCGGATTTGATTTTGAAGCCCCAAAAGCTGCCTTGAAAGAAAAAGGATTTTCGGTTTATCGTTTCAGTAACGTTGCTCCAAGCCCGAAAGAGTTAGAAGAAGCATTATCGAAAGCGTGTCAGTTGTGGGTCATTTCTACCAATACACAAATGCTCAACGACGAACATGCCGAAATCATTAAGAAATTCTTCTACAGCGGAAAAGGAGTTTACTTGTGGGGCGATAACGATCCGTATCATGCCGATGCAAACTTCTTAGCGAAAAAATTACTGGGCGTTTCTATGAGTGGTTATTACCAGGGCGCACAAAACGTGAGTTTTAAAACCGATTCTACCAATTACGGAATGCAAAAAGATCACCTGATCACCACCGGTTTGGAATTTGTGTACGAAGGCATTACCATTTCCAAAATGGATGATCCGAACAAAGTGTTGAAACCCTTGATTTGGAGTACTGACGGGAATGTGGTTACAGCCATTTACGAAGACCAAGGTCAGCGTTTGATCCTCGATGGCGGATTTACACGTTTGTTTTATGCCTGGGACAATGCCGGAACAGGTCGTTATGTGAAAAATGCCGCCGCCTGGCTGGTCAATTATGAACGCTTCGGTGAATTGGTACTGGGCGAAGAACTCAAGAATTAAAAGTAGTTTTTCCCGGACTAAAAATGGAACCACAAAGCCACATTTTTTTTTTTGATGAACGTCACTTATGAAGGACACAAAGGTGTCTTACCTAAATCCCTTTGTGTTCTTTTAACACGTCAAACTTGTCCTTTTACTTTGTGTCTTTTGTGGTAAAAAACGCCCTGGAATTGAACCCGATTCGCATTCACCTGTACAGTGAGCCAAATCAATAAAAATGACCCTATGAAAACACTAATTGTATCCGTTCTCACCCTTTTCGTAGCATGCCAACTTTCGGCTCAGGCCTATAACTCATGCGCTGCTAAAAGTGTGGTTGTAGAACCTGTTTCTGTTGAGCGACGTAATGAACAGACCGGTGAAAAAGAAACCGTAGTCGAATATAAAAAGGTTACTACTACCGATAACTTCGGAAATGCTTCCGGAAATCAGTACGACTTAGCTGTAGATGGCGCCTTTGAAGGACAAACCATTGTGGTACTGCAATTTTACACCGGTGAAAATTTCGATTTCGAAAAACCGAAAGCAGCTTTGAAAGAAAAAGGATTCTCTGTTTACCGTTTCAGTAACGCAGCTCCGAGTCCGAAAGAATTGGAAGAAGCTCTATCAAAAGCGTGTCAGTTGTGGGTAATTTCATCTACTTCACAAATGCTCAACGATGAACATGCCGAAATTATCAAAAAATTCTTCTACAGCGGAAAAGGAGTTTACTTGTGGGGCGATAACGATCCGTATCACGCCGACGCCGATTTTCTGGCGCAAAAACTGATCGGAGCATCCATGAGTGGCGGTTATTATGCCGGACAAAATGTAACCTTCAAAGCCGATTCTACTGCTTCAGGAATGAAAGCCGATCACTTGATCACCACCGGTTTGGAATATGTGTTTGAAGGAATCACCATTTCGCAAATTCATGATCCGAACAAACAATTGAAACCACTCATTTGGAGTACGGATGGAAATGTAGTAACGGCCATTTACGAAGACCAGGGTCAGCGATTGATCATCGACGGTGGTTTTACCCGTTTGTACTGCAACTGGGAAACTGCCGGAACCGGACGTTATGTGAAAAATGCCGCGGCGTGGCTGGTTAACTATGAACGCTTTGGCGAACTGGTGCTCGGCGACGATCTGAAAGAATAATACCAATACAACCTACAATCGTAAAAACGTCTGTCTCAATGAGAGATAGACGTTTTTTTATACCTTTTTAAAGAGTTGCAGAAAATCCTGTTTGCGGTTTCTGCTCAACGGAATGCTTTTTCCGTCTTGTAAAATCAAATCACCACCTTCACCGCGAATGTATTGCTTGATGAACTTAAGATTCACGATGTGTGATTTGTGAGCTCTGAAAAACAATGGGTTGTCCTGCAATACGTCTTCGAATGTAGCCATGGTTTTACTGGCTAAGTGACGGGTTTGATCACGCATCATCAGATAGGTGTAGCAACTGCTTGCTTCCAGGTACATAATGTCTTCAATTTTCACGAATATTAATCCGTTTTGGGTAGACAATCCAATGGTATCTTGCATGATTCCGCTATTGAATACATGCAGATTTTGAACCTGTTCATTGGTCACTTGCAATCCTTGCTCAAATTTTTCCAACGCCAGCAACACATCTTGTTTGTCAATGGGTTTCATGAGGTAATCAAGCGCGTTGAGCTTTAGTGCTTTGATTGCATATTGGTCATACGCTGTGGTAAACACAACTTTAAACGGAATGTTTGTGCCGAATTGTGCCAAAAATTCAAACCCGTTTAAATGGGGCATTTCAATGTCTAAAAACACCAGGTCGGGTTTAAGTTCTTCCACAGCTGCCTTGGCTAGCCGGCTATCTTGAATTGCACCTACTACTTCAATGTTTTCCAGCTGGTCAAGCAAGAACTGAAGGGTGATGATGCAATGTTTTTCGTCGTCGATGATAAGTGCTTTAATCATGTCTGTTCGTTTAAGAAAATACGTACGTGTGTACCTGTAGCCCGCCCGTTTTCATCCGTCAAATCAATGATTTCAACCTTGTTTTCAGGGTTTAACAAACGAATGCGGTCAATCGTTATGGCAATTCCGAGTGATTGATGTCCGGAGCGATGTTGTTTCTGAAGCTGCGAAGCTTTTCTCCCGATACCGTCGTCAATAATATCAATAAAAACCCCATCTGTACCTGCTTTTTGAATGCTGATGGTTAAATTACCTTGTTCGGTTTTATGGTGTAATCCGTGCCAAATGGCATTTTCAACAAATGGTTGCAGCACCAATGGAGGTATTTCGGCAGATTCAAGTTCATGGTCGGCCGGAAACTCAATGCGGTAATCAAATTGTTGTTCCAATCGTGCAGACTCAAGCTCAATGTACAAACAAAGCGTATCGATTTCTTTTTTGAGCGGTATCACAGCTAATTTCGAGTTCTCCAAAATATTGCGCATTAATCGTGAGAAAAGAGTGAGGTAAGAGCTTGCCTTTTCACTGTCGTTTACCAAAATGAATCGGTTGATGGAATTGAGTGCATTGAACATGAAATGCGGATTCATCTGTGAACGAAGCGTTTGCATTTCGGCCACTTTTAAGCGATGCTCGGCAATTTCTTGTTCGTGCATTTTTCGTTGTTTATTGCGCACCCGAAGATTGATGAAGTAAGCCAGACAAACGGCTATTACAATAATCGAGAGCAAACTAAACCACCAGGTTTTGTAAAATGGCGGAATAATTTCAATGGTAATGAAATCGTTGTGGGGTGAATGCGCTTTCAGACTACTTACTTCCAGCCGGTAAGTGCCGCTTTCCAAACCGTTGAGTTGGATGTGCCCGGAGTTTAAGCGGTGCCAGTGGTTATTCAGTAGAAAATAATAGGATTGATTTTCATTGGTTGAATAGCCGTCTACGGAAAAGTCAAGACTGATTGTTTGATCGGAGTAGGGGATATGGACTGTTTTTTTACCGCGGTTTAACTGCCACTTTAGATCTTGCCCTGATAATTGAATTTCCGTAAAAAAAGTATTTCGCGCAATTGTTTTGATGAGTTGTTGCGGTTGTATGAATGTGATACGATT
>JBILJP010000374.1:0-4997 GCA_044377135.1 Fluviicola sp. | reverse complement strand
CAACCTGGATGACGACCCTTATTTATATGTGGCGCACACCAACGAAATGGTTACGGTGACTTCTATTTCAATCGACGGTTGCTACACCTTCCATGATACCATTATTACCATTGCGCATCAAAGCCCTACGCTACCACTTATGACTGATGATCATGGCTACAATACAAATTCACCGGTTTCATACACCAACATACAACTCTGCATTCCGGACACCGCCTTGGTATCGTTTTCAAATTTGTGCAATCAATGTACGCTTCAAATCAACTATTACAACTCTCCTTTTCACACGGGACTTACGCCTTTTGAAGTCACCGACGAAGGTGATTATGTCGTTATTGTCACGAATGAATTCGGTTGTACTTCGCAATCTGTTTTTGCGGTAATTCACGATACGGTAGTCGATTACGACAGTATTTATCCGGTAATTGTGATGCTCAATGCCGACAACTTTGATGATTCCATCAGCGTATGCGAAAACGAGTCGATTCAATACATTGTGATCGATACCATTACCAATCCGTCTGGAACAAACACGGTTTATTCTACACCTTTTATCTACGAGCAATTCCTTTCACCCGATGTGCTTCCGAACATGAACGTAGGAATTCACTCCTGCACCATTGTTCCGGATACCACAGGCTGGTATGTCATTAATTATGTGGCTTATGTAGGCTATGACAATGCCTGCGGGACCGATACGATTCAATACCACGTCTCCGATTCGTTTTACATTACCGTCTTTGACAATCCTGTCACCAATCTCACGCTGATTTCCGATAGTCCCATTTGTCCGGGAGATTCATGCTACATCAGTGTATCGCAAACCATGCCCGGAGGAGTTTGGACAGGCGGAAACAACATTGTATGGCAAAGTACCGACGGTGATTCCATTCTGGTTTCGCAAATTGGTTATTATTCCTACGCAGGAGCAACCACCGATACGGTAACAGGTTGTTCGGCCAGTTTCACGGTTGGAACGTTCGTAAGCAACAAACAAGCGCCACTTATTCAGATGTATCCGTTCGACGGATTGATTTGTCCGAACGCAACAGTTACACTTTCAGTTATTCCGGCAGGAACCTATAATTGGATCGGCCCGGATGGTAGTTCGCTTGGATCCAATGCCTCATTAGACGTTGCCACTGCAGGATTGTATTATTGCATTTACACCGATCCCGAAGGTTGTAGCTTTACGCTGGAACAAGTCGAAATCAGCGAATACATCATTCCTTCACTGGCCTTTTCGCCCGTAAATGTATTCTGCGATTCAAGCGACATTGAATTAATTCCGGTATACAACGGTGTTGCGGCAATTACCTGGTATGCGCCTATCGTTTCGGTAGAAAACACGGTTTTTGTCAATCAACCCGGAACATACTACTGCGAGATCTATCAATGCGGAACGGCAACATTGGATAGTGTTACTTTATCAGACGGCCAATTCACACCGTTTATTACAGCTACCGACACACTCATTTGCCCGGGGCAAACAACTACTATTACCACCAATCCGGGAATGCTTTCCTATGAATGGAACAACGGACAATTTCAGGGAAATACTTTTACGACCAATCAACCCGGAACGGTTACTGTAACCCTCATCAACGCGCTAGGATGCGAGCAAACTGTTTCAATTACGATCGGATTGGAGAATATTCCTCCTGCTCCCAACCAGCCCGATCAAACGCTTTGTCAAGGTCAAACGGTTGTGCTGACAGACAATTCAGGGTTCACTACTGCCTGGTATACCGACCTGAACGATACCATTCCGAATGTGATCGGATCAACCTATACCATTCCCACTATTTCCACAACGCAAACGCTGTATGTTTCTCATCCGCACCCGCTATGCGCATTTAACCTGGACACCATTACGCTTTCGGTCATTCCATACATTACAACTCCTGCTATCATCGGAAATGCTGTTTTGTGCGAAAACGAAGATCTCTTTCTGGCTACCGACAGCAATTCGCTAAACACCATTGTTTGGACCTTGAACGGTGATACACTTTCTACTTCACCCACAGTATTTGTTCCGTATACTTCATTCTCTCAAAACGGAACTATTTACCTTTCCGTGAGCAATGATTGTTTCACCCAAACATTGAGCACACCGCTTACGTTGATTGGCGAATATCCGCTCGAACTGAATGCTTATGAAATGAGTGCCTGTGATTACCTAACGATCAGTTTGTATGGAATCAACGGATTTAGCGGTGAAATTTACTGGCAAAACGGAGGCGATTCGGTGACGGGCAATCCGTTGATTGTTGCCGCCGGAAACTTTGAGGATTCAGTATTCACGGCTTATGGTATTGACGATGACGGTTGTGTAACGCTTCCGACCAGTGTTTTGGTGACTTTTGAAGATTGCACACCACGGCCACCAAATGTCATTACTTCCAACGGCGATGGTACCAACGATTATTTCATTATCCAGAATGCCGAGTTGATGAAAGACAATTACCTCGTGATTGTGAACCGTTGGGGGAATGTGCTCTTCGAAATGGAGAATTACGACAATAGTTTTTCAGGAAACGAATGGAACGAAGGCGTTTATTTTTACCAGTTTTACCCGGATGGAAAAGATGGTCAACGCCCCGCGGTTCATGGATTCTTCCATCTCTATCATTGAGTTATTAACAAACTGATTGTGTAACCGTTAATGCTTTTTTGCTTTAATTATTCGGTACGATAATTGTTTATTCGTATCTTTCAACTAGGTAAACTACAACTCGTTATGAAAACACATTGGTACTTAATGGTTTTGTTGTTGTTTGTGGGGCTATCTGCACAAGCGCAAACCGATCAAGATAAAAAAGAAGTGATGCAATTATGTCTGGATTTACCAGCGTTGCAACCCTATTTCCACACAGAGAAACCCGAGCGCCTGCCAATTGTTATTGAAAGCAATGGAAAAGTGCCTCAAGCCTCGCTTAGTAAATTTGGCAAACCGGTGGTCTACTTGACTCCTGATGAAATTGAAGCCAAAGGAACGGTTGCGGTTGTAGAATTCATGCGGTTTGAAATTGCCCCGGAAAGTGCTACCATCATGTACCGTTACAATGCAGAAGGCTTAATGATTACGGTATTACTCAAAAAAACAAAAGGTGTTTGGTCGGTTACCGACAGCAAACTTGTAGAGCGTTAATCTCCCCTTTTTGAACAATACATCTTCCCTTCTGCCCAAAAGGCAGTATTAAATTCATGAGCAAACCATTACTTACCGAACGGTTGACCCTACGAAAAGCAACTGTTGAGGATGCCGATTTTATTCTCGAATTGGTCAATACTCCTTCCTGGTTTCAATATATTGGCGATCGCAACATTCATACACTTGAAACGGCCGAAGAATACCTCATCAACGGACCGCTGAGGTCTTATGACGTTCACGGTTTTGGAGCCTACTGTCTGGTTTTAAAAGATTCGGACACACGAATAGGAATGTGCGGATTGTATAAACGCGAAAATTTGAATTATTTCGATTTGGGGTTTGCGATGTTGCCTGAATTTGAAGGAAAAGGTTATGCCCGTGAAGCCTGTGAAATCGTCATCAAAGAATCGCTGGAAGTACTCAACATAAAGAGCTTACTTGCCATAACGGACAAATCCAACGTTCGATCCATCCAATTATTGAAACGCTTGGGCTTTGAATGGAAAGGAGACTTTTCCTTTGAAAACGATGTGGAAGTACTGAATTGCTTTCAACTTTCACTCACCGAAAAACCGGTTGCCCCGCCACTTACGATAGTTGTAAGAGAAGCGCTCACGCCCACTCAAAAAGAAACCGTTCGTAAGATCTGGAATAGTAGTTACCCCGAAAGCTTAACACTTTCCGCTCCGGAAGATTTTGATCGTTATTTGAAGCCTTTGGAACAACAACGTCACTATTTAGTGAAACTGTTGTCGAATGAATTGGTTGGTTGGGGAATGACCTTTGAACGAGAAAATGCCGTTTGGTTTGCCATGTTACTTAATGATGCGTTGCGCGGAAAAGGTATGGGAACTGTCTTACTTAAGCGCATGCAAGCTGATCAACCACAACTTTCGGGATGGGTAATTGACCATGACCATGCTCTTAAAGCCGATGGAAATCCGTATCTTTCACCTGTAGAATTTTACCTCAAAAACGCATTTAAAGTAGAATCGGAAACCCGATTGGAACTCCCAACCATTTCAGCAGTTTGCATTCGATACAACCATGAAAACAACTAAACTTTCAGAAGAAACGTTTCAATCGATCAATCAACACGTTAGTAAAACGTGTGCTTTTACCGAAGCCGAATTGAAATTATTCAACTCCTTTTTGGAAGTTCGAACGGTGAAAAAGAAAACCTTTCTGCTCCAACAAGGCGAGGTGTGCGATTTTGAGGCTTACATCAACAAAGGTTGCATCAGAAGCTATTACATCAACGAAAACGGATTTGAAGTGATTCTGCAATTTGCCATTGAAGATTGGTGGGTAAGCGATATTGCTAGTTTTCACGAAGAACAACCCAGCAATCAGTTTATTGAAACGCTGGAAGATTGCGAATTGTTGGTGCTCACCCGAGAAGCAAAGGAAGAATTACTGCAACAACTTCCAAAGTTCGAACGCTTGTTTCGCCTTATGGTACAGCGCAATTTGGCCAGTTTGCAACACCGCTTGATGAATACCATTTCCATGAATGCCGAAGAGAAATACCTTGACTTCAGCAAACGTTACCCAACCATAGCGCAACGTGTTCCGCAATTGCACATTGCCTCGTTTTTGGGTATGTCGGCAGAATTTCTCAGCAAAGTAAGAACCCGCTTGGCGAAAAAATAATGTATTTCATTTCACTAGTGTCCGATAAACAAAAAAGAAAAGTTCAGCATTAAGGACAAACAACAGCTTTCAACGTTTTTACTCATTAGTAGGGTTGCTTTTGCCACGAATCATCCTGAGGCTGACACGTGAACTAATGACGAGCTGTGTATCATTTGGGGCGAATAGTTTGAGCTAGCTCAAACACTAA
>JBILJP010000373.1:0-5012 GCA_044377135.1 Fluviicola sp. | reverse complement strand
GGTCAAAAGTGGCAGATCGGGATCTGAAACGCAACACACAGCAGATTTGGCAATCGCTGTGCGTTTTAGCGCTTTTGACAAAACACAACGAAACAGCCATTTTTCTTACGTCGCTTCCAAGAATTGACGCTGTCCGCAAACTAATTTATAGGTGAAAAGTAGATTATTCGATACGAGGTTTTCATTTCTCCTAAAATTGGTTAGTGGTATATTTGTAACTAGTCAATTTTCTAAACTAAAAAACGAGAACTGCTCGCGTAGCCTCGTTTTTCAGTCAATCGGTTCAACCTATCGTTGTTCGATAATATAGACTTCATCGCTTCCGGCGGAACCCGATAATTTTGAAGCACGTTTGGTCATGTATTCGTTGTTTTTTACATTTTGAATGTAATATTCGTGTTTGTCGGCATTTACGGTAATCAACCGCCACTTTTGGCAATTGTCAATCACTTTTGTTGACATAGTTGAAATCGTACAATCCAGGTATTCGCTATTTTCCGCATTACGCAGTGCAAATACCGTTTCGTTCCCGACAAGAAGTGGCTCAAAAATGAAGGTGCAACGTGGTGATTCGTATACAGCTTGCATTTCTGTTGCGTTGCTGGTGCGGTATTCGTTGTTGGCTTTGTTTTTCAATGACCGTTTATCGAATGATACTGTTTTGAGGGAATATGGTGCTGTGTTGCTCACTTTGCACCAGCTATGCCCTGAAAGTTTATCCGTTGCAATAGCACTTACGTTGGCTTTGATACAGTTATTCCAAATAGTTTCGTCGTTTGAAACATAGGTGCGTGTGATGAGGTGTTTCGGTGCAAAAGGCGGAATGGTATTCATCCAAACACCACGATTACTATTGCTGATTCCAAAGTTGAAAAACACAATGTTACCAGTAGTTGGAGGAACAACATTGGGGTCAGAATCGGATTTATTCTCGTCACTGAAACAGTAGCGAACCGGAAGATCGGTATTGGCATATTCCTTTTTCCAATCTTTGTTTCCGCTCAAACAAAAGATGAATTTTCCTGCCATGTCATCCGAATCAATCGCCGGCCAACCTTCTTTGATGACATTTTCGCACAGTGTTAGTTGAGGGTCATACAACAGTTTGTTCGGTTTAAAAATCAAGGCTTCTTCAAAATACAATTTCAGGTAGGTATCAATTTCGTCCTGAAAACCGTCGAATCCGCCAAGCGAACTTTTGATGTCAAGTGTTACCAACACCGGATAATGCCCCGTATTCGTTTTGTTCCAGGCTAAAATCTGGTCTAAATACAAGGCAAGTGGAATGTTTCCGGGAGTTACATGAGCTACGGTAAAAAAACCGATGTCCATCTGCTCATACGGTACATACGGCGTAGTGTGTCGCCAGATATCCAGTTCAACACCCAAACAACCGCATTTTGACGGATCATCAGAATGAAAAGTTAATTGTTCTCCCAACGGTTCGTTGCGATCATACGAATTGTGAGATGCTTTAAAGATCAATTGATCGTAAGTTGTGGAATTGCTCATAGTGATTGTATTATTATTCAGACAAACTTAAATGAGAACAATTCTTTAAACTAGGGGATAAATACGTAATTATGAAAAAGGTGGGGAATACGTGGTGGGGAGAAGGGAGCGTTTCAATGGTTAACTGTTTTTCTTATTGATTTTGCAGGTTGAAATGGTATCTGTAACTTGCCCGGGTGTTGTTACTGGAAATTAGCCTTTATATGCTCCACTTGCTTTACAATTGTTCGATTCGCGCTTATGTTTTACTAATACGGATAATGAGTCCTTTCCATTCAAAAGCAAAACGGTGGATAGACGGACGAAAGGGGGCCTTGAGAGAATTTAAACAATTGCGTCAGGCGAATGAGAATTGGATCTGGTTTCACTGTTCATCTCTCGGAGAATACGAAGATTGTTGCGAAATAATGCATGAAATTGCGCGCAGAACACCAGAAAACAACGTATTACTAACGTTCTTTTCTCCATCGGGATATGAAGCTTTAAAAGATTCACCCCATGTAGATTATGTGATGTATCTACCCATAGATATCAGATCCAATGTTTCTGCTTTTTTGGATGTATTAAGACCTTCTTTAGTAGTGTTTGGGCGATCCGAACTTTGGCTAAATTATCTTTTTGAGCTAAAAAAAAGACAAATCCCCCTTTTCCTGCTTGCGCTAAAAATGAATTCCAAAAGCGGTTTTTTGAGGCAACCAGCTTTCAAGTTGTACAAAAAAGGATTTCAATGTTTCTCGCACATTTATTGTCAAGATCAATTAACGACAGACTTACTGCAAAACAGTTATGAGATTCTGCAAACAACAGTAATTGGGAATCCCCGTTTTGAACGCATTTACTTAGAAACCCTTTCAGCAAAGGATTTTCCTGAAATCAGAAACTTTACAAAAGATGGTTTTACCATTATTGTGGGTAGCTATTTATCAAAGGATCTTGAGCTTATTCAAACGGTGATACCTGCATTGGTTGAGTTGAATTGCAAGTGGATACTCGTTCCGCATGAAGTGAACCAAACTGCCATACAACAATTACTAAAGTGTTTTCCAGCTAAATCAGTGACGTATTCACAACGTAATTTATTGAATCAAGACCATCGGATACTGATAGTTGATCATGTTGGTTCGTTGAAACATCTTTATAAATATGCCGATTTAGCCATTGTTGGTGGTGGATTCAATCGGATAGGGATTCACAATATCATTGAACCTGCCGTGTACGGCTTGGTGACATTATTTGGTCCGAATCACCGGAATTATCAGGAAGCACTAGACTTGATTGTGTTAAAAGCAGCGGTTGTTTTTCGTACTTCTTCAGAATTGTTGGAGTTGATTTCTGATCAAATCCATTCTTCTTCAACCGATGAAAACAAGCGAAAAGAGATCATTCAATACGTGCAAGATCAGATGCCCCAAAGTACGGCTATCTCAGAGCACTTGTTAGCGAAATATCATCAGTTATCGCGCAAAATCAAAGAGTGATTTATTTCGATGAATCAATGCGGCAAGTACAAAATCTTCCTCCAAATCAATGTCTATTCCTTCTAAAGTGCTCATTTGGAAGAGAAACGGTTTTTTCCCGATTCGACTATTACCTGAATCAATAAATGATGAACGACTGAAAAGAAAGATATTTGAATTTTCAATGCATACAGGATCAAGATCTTGTGTTTGTAAGAGCAATTCGTTTGAATGATTGACAGGTTTTCCATCCGAAAAATAGCCCCGTTTGCGTATGGTTTCTATACTGAAAAGCGAATCGTATTCAGTGAGATTGTTGAAATAGGTTTTAATCGCGTTTACAATCGTTTGCTTTGAAAGCAGCGGGTTGGTACAATGCGTTTGTAAAAAATGCTCATTTTCGGTGGTTGTAATATCATGTGCAATCAATGTGTTCATCGTGATCGAATCCGCTTTCAGGTGTTCTGGCCGGTGAATAATGACTGCTTTCGGATAACGTAACGCACAATCAGTAGCGATTATTTCAGAATCCGTATTGATCAATATGCGATCAATTTCGTCAATTGACTGAAGGGTATCTAGCACCACCTGATAAAGAGGTTGACCACAGAAATCAAGGAAATTCTTGTTTTTTAAACGGGTGGAATTGGTTTTGATAGGGATTAGTGCCGTTACTTTCATCAGGTTGAAAATTGTCTTCGGTCAAAAATACAGATAAAACAAAAATCCCTGGCTTTTAGTGAATGTTTGTGCAAGTATAATTTCCTGACTAATTTTAAATCATGATTGCATATGTGTGTGGATCCGCCAGTTGGGGAGGACTTGAAATGAACCAGTGGCGCAATGCTAAATGGATGAAAGAGCGGGCACACAAAGTGGTTGTATTGGGTATTCCGGACAGTGAATTGCACCGCGCTTGTCTGGAGGATGAAATTGCTTTTGAGCCCATAGATACTCATAAAAAACATTACGATTTTAAGGCGGCGTGGAAAATAAGCAATCTACTCAAAAAGTTGAAAGTTGAGCATGTGATCATCCGTGACGGAAGAGATATGAGTTTGGCAACAATGGCGAAAAATTTTAGTTTCCGTCAATTCAAGGTTCATTACTTCATGGAAATGCAATTAGGAGTTGTGAAAAAGAACATTGCCCAAACATTGCGTTTTCGCCAATTGGATTCCTGGATTTGTCCGCTGGAATGGCTGGTAAAAGAGGTGAGAACGAATACCTATATGCCTAAAAAACGCATTCACCTGATTCCGGTTGGTGTTGAGTTGAGTCTATTTCAATCAGAAATTTCACAAAACGATGCACGAAAGCTTATTGGACTTCCCGAAGAAGGAATCATCATCGGTCTGGCCGGCCGTCATGATGTCCAAAAAGGGCAACTTGTATTGATGCAATCGCTGAAACTGCTCAACGATTCCGCAATACCGTTTTCTGTGGCTTTGTTGGGGTCACCAACCTTGCAGGAAAGTGATGATTATTCCCAACAAATCATGACTTTTATTGAGCAAGAAGGACTTTCGGATCGCGTACATTGTTTTCCTTTTCGGAAAGACCATCATGTCTTTTATAAAGCCATAGATGCACTGGTAATGGCTTCGCTAGCTGAAACATGTGGCATGGTTACAATTGAAGCAATGGCAAGCGGAATTCCTGTAATTGGTAGCAATGCAGGCGGGACGACCGAATTATTAGAATCAGGTAAGAGTGGTTATTTGTTTGAAACCATGAACCCCGAGGCATTGGCACTTCAACTTGTTTCTTTTTTGGAAGAACCCAATCGGTTTCCACCGGAAAAGTTACTAGCCGGTACCCGCAATTTTGACCATTACCGTATCTGTGAAATAGTAGAACGAACCTTGGGGCTCAAGTAAGACTAAAAACAACCATTTCCATGTAGCCGGTTTTGCATCAGTTACCATTACTGACGTTTCAAGCAACGTACTTGATTCTGAGATAGGTTTTTCACGCTCCTTTTCTAAAGAAAACTACTGTTCACTTCCACGTGGATGAATTCCCTGATTTTTGAAAACTCGG
>JBILJP010000058.1:0-18032 GCA_044377135.1 Fluviicola sp. | reverse complement strand
CACGTTTCAAGCACCTTTCCTTGGTAGTTATCAATAGGACGAACACGCTCTGCAATGGAAGTAATGGCATCTTCTGCCATTACAGCATTGTAGGAACTCGGCTTCAAATTACGTCCTAAATCATCCAGTTTACTGATGTCATTCGGTCCGATAGTCGTGAGCCCCATTAATCCCGACACGAGTGAAAGTCCAGCGCTAAACTCAGGATGTGTGTATTTGGTCATAGAACTCATAATACTTGCTGCGGCACACGTCTTGTCTATCAATCCTATCACGCGCAAAGCTGCCCCACCGGGAATAATAAAGGTGATTACATCAACCCCTAATTGAATCAAATCGGTGGCAGAGGTTGAAACTGCTTTTTTCTCGGCAAAATAGAGGATCAATGCCGGATAGGGATGAAGGTTTTTGGCATCGTAACCATAAGGACTGAAGACTTTACCTCCATCGTCAAAAATAATGGGCTCCAATGGTGAAAAATGCCGACCATTTTGATGATCCAAAATCCAGAAACCATTTACAATATTGTTTTTGAAGTAAATTTTGCCCGTGCTTTCGACAAAATTAACTTCACTGATCAATTCACTTCCGAGTGAATTTGTATAATCTGTCGATTTAAACAAACGCCAAACAGCAGAGGAGTAGTTGTAAGTGATATAGGCCCCTTTTATTTTTTTTACGTCCGAGTACTTTTGGTAATTAGCAACAAAAGGTCTTATTTTTTCGGTGTAAAAGGAACTAAATGCCGCTTCATAATTATCAGGATTATACATATTGTTATAGAGTTCACAAAATGCCCTTGATAATTCTGTGAAATTATCTGTTCCAATAAAACACGTTTCATCATCAATTTTATCGAGCATTTCACCCAAGATGTGTTTATTATTAGAGCGTTCATACTTTTCTAACAGCATCAAAAAACTCACCGCATCTTTTCCATTTTTACATGTCTCAAAAAGTTTTACAATTTCACGTTCCATGATCTCATAAGTTTCACCTCCATCTAAAAACAATGCAACCAAATTGGTTCTCATTCTGGGATGAATTTGTGCCAATTGTTCAAGAGACATCGCGTTCATAGCGTTGCGTAACTGCATTTTCGAATAAGTCAATTGACCATTAGCGGGGTTGCTTGTTACTATATAATCTGTTGATTTGTCTATATCTCCCGATAAACCTATGAATGCTGAATTGGGAATAATTAAATCATTAATAATTCCGCTATACATTTCTTGATAATCGGCAACCGTGTTTTGAAATTCTTTAATAAACAGAGAAAGTAGTTCTTCTTGCGTTTTGGTTTCATCCCAATTATGATTAACCACTTTTAAATCAAAAAATCCAGCATAAGAACTTTCAGGTCCGTCTGCCCCAACAGGTGCTGAGGTTAAAAACGTTGCCAAGGGATTTGTAGCACTGAAAATAGCAGCTAATCCAGAAGTGAAACCAGCAATGTTTACAGATGTTCTGCTTTTATACTTCCATTCATTGATGTTGTTTGTATTGGTTACATAACTTACTAAATAAGGGTATTCACTCAAGTATTCAATGGCTTTTGACATCAACAATACTTGTTTGCCGAAAGCATCATTGTCCATTTTTTTCATATAAGCTCTAAAATGAGGTCCTGAAGGACTTTCATCATCAAGTTGTTGATCTACATTAGACCAATATACAGTTGTGAGTGGTCTTACATTATTGTATTTCAATCCTTTTATTGCGGCCTTTGAAGGATCAAGTAAGTCAGCAATTTTTTGAGACCCTCCAGTGTACATTCCACAAGTCAATTCTTGAAGCATCACATATTCTGAACCGAGAATATTGTAATAATTAAATACTGCTTGTGTTTTTTCTTTCAGTTCTGGGGTTGGGCTAACATACCATGTAAAGGGTAACTCATTGTTTACAAAATAACCAAGAAAATTACCATTGTTATCTATTTTACATTTATAAACGGACCCATTTCCTGCCTTAAAACTCATTAAAACTCCACTTGGAAATAATGGAAAACTATCTTCTTCACCTATTCCAAAACTTACGGAGAAATGAGTCACATCAGCTGGTAGTCTTACTATTTGAAGAGAAGGTGTTAAAAAAGAAACTGTTTTATCCGTATTTCTGAATTCATTCGGAATTAACCCTGAATTTAATATTCGAGAAGCAGCATCCTCATCATCTCCCCCAAACCAACTCACGCTCGCCGGATCGTCTATAAACTTCCATTGATGCAAATACAACGCATGCAAATCATTGGGGTTATCCGCATAATCCATGACGTTTTCGGTGTTTTTAAAGGCTTCTAAGCCCAACTCCTCTTCTGCAAAAATATGGCGCAAGTGATACACGCCATGCCCCAGCTCATGGGCTGCTGTTTTTCCGGGAACGGTTGCACCTGCAAATACAAAACCGATGTTGCGCGCACGTGGCATATAACCGGCAAGCTCTGTGGTAGTGAGTCCGAATACCAGGTAGTATTCATCTTCGTCGTAGTCGTTCAGGTCTTGTACGCCATTTACCCAATCGCGCAAATCAGGCGGGTAATTCGACAACAAACCACTGCTTTCGATAGTGATGTTGTTACTCCATTCCGAATCGGGCATCCACTCTTTCTTTTCAACGGTGAAGTGAACCCCAACCGGATCGTAAACAGCTTTTAACTGGTTTTCGATGGCGGTTTGTTCTGTTGTGCCGAGTGTATAGCCGTTGGCGGTTAAGATATTTAATTTCACCTCTTTCGGCTCGTATACATACACCATGAAGAACCCAACCGTGTACTGGATACTGTCTACGGTACTGGTGTATTTTACTACGACTTCAACCGGGTTGCCACTCGGAAGATCATCAGGCAACACTAATTTAATGGTGTCATTTGTGCTGGAAGGTTCAATGGGAATGACCTGATTGTTGTAAACTGTTCGGAAAACCAGATTCTGTTTTTTGAACAAGGTTTCATGTTTATCTATCGCAATCGCAATAGGTTCCGGCGATTCACCTGCAACCATGAATTTAGCAGGGGCATACCAATCCTGATCGGTAAAGACATCATGCGCCTTGGCGTAGTGCGATTCCAGTAAATCGTGTTGTTTGTGGTCTATATCGTAATGCGTACCGGATGTAGTATGAACCGAAATCGCCAACGGTTTGGTGTTGATTTCAAGCGTTTGATGTTCCGGTTTATCACTACATTCTGACGTGTTTTGCTGCAAACATTTTTCAGCATATGCCAACGCTCCTTCAATAGAAGCTTCAAATAAAGCGTGACTATTAATCGTGAAAGTGGTGTTTTGAAAAGGAGCATTCAAATAGTATTCGATGCTGTCCTTGTGTTTATCAAACTTACACCATAACTCTTCAGAACAAACAAATGAAAAGGGCGACTCGGTATCTTCAGCATCGAAGTAAAAGCGAATGGATCCTTCATCATCACCTTCGATCAAAAAGCGAATGATTTTTTGCATTCCACGCTCAAAACCGGTGATTTGATTGTCTTCCGCACCGTTTAAATCGGGTAAAACCAATACGCGCACATTGTGTTGCTCATGGAAATCTTGCGTAGCCAACAAAATTGTCGGATTGAAATAGACCTTTTTGACAAATGACAGGAAGTAACTTCCCTGGCTGGTATCGGTGGTGTCTTGAGCCGAAGCCCATCCCGCCAACAATACACTGCACAACAACGATAAGAATATCTTTTTTAAGCCCATCATTAGTAATTGGTATTATCGATAATATATTCACTGTTCACTTCCAGCACCCAATTCCGGGCACGCACCAATGCATCGGTATAATCGCCCACTAATTCTCCGGATTTCTCCGTTTGAACCGGGAACGCGATGATTTCACCCGAAAGCTGTTCCAAAATGCGGTAAGCACAAAGGATTTTTTCTTCCGAATCGTTATTGGCCGAATAACAAGATGGTACATCATTGAACAATTCCTTTATCAATAGATCATAAACCTGTTTGTTATGGGTATACACCAAATCGGGCAAGAGGGAATTCACCAGTTCATCATTGATTTTGCGATTTTTTAAATCGACCACAAACTCTTCTACCGATAACGGATCGTTCAATCGCACCAAAGCCAGCAATACATGGTATTTTTCTTTTTTACTAAGGGTGGTATATTTACCTAAGCCTTTTAAGAAATCACGGTCGTTTTCCGAACCGATAAACCCGATCAATTCGATCGCTTCTGACCTTCCGTTACTTCGTTCGGCGATAATGAGTAACAAATCGTCTTTTACTTTGGTATCAAACTCCCATTTGGCAAAACCTTTCAGCACATTCAGCGCAAGCAGCGTTACCGATTTCTGTTGTTTTAGAGCAATGTTTGTCAACGAACGTACATAGGAAGAACGTGTGTCTTTTTCAACATGTTTCTTTGCAAGCCCTTTTATCAGGTATACGGTATATTCAAACTCCGTTTTGGTGGAATCATTGACGTAGGTCCAAATTGCAGCAGCCACTTCTTTTGTATTGGCATGTTCCTGCAGACTTTTGTAAGCCACCATATCCGAACCTTTGGTAGTACAATAATCGTTTACCCATTTATTAACCGGGTTCACTTGTCCACTCAACGAAAGACAGGCAAAAAACACCACAAAACTCACTATTACCTGTTTCATATTATGAATTATCAGATCGGTTACCCATATCATAATTTACATTCAAATCGATACCGCAATCAATGTTGAGCACGGTCACCGTTCCACTCAGTCCTCCACTTAAATTTCCTTCGGGCGCGGCTTTGTAGTGCGCATATCCGGCAACTGCAATTCCCGCAATGGTAAAGTGCCCGGAATTGGCCGCTGTTTCCCAATCAATACCTACCGAAGCTCCTGCCGCCAAATAAATATAGGCTTCGTTGAGTCGGAATTCGGGTTCAAACGACAGATCAACCAAGGCGCTAAACTGCAAGTACATTTCCGCCGTACCGCGCACTTCAACAATACCAAAATCAATCCATGGAGATTTGGCCTTAATATCAATATTCAAGTCCATTCCAGCTTTGAATCCGGTGTTTTGTGCTTCAACAAATGCACTGATTGACAACCAGTCTTTACACAAAAGTTTCGCAAACATCGGATCTTGTTGCGTACCTGCGCTCACGTACCATGTATGATTCAAACCATCAAAATCGAATTTGATTTTTCCTCCGGCGCACAGTAGCGGCGAAGTATTGAAGACAATATCAATTTCTCCTTTGAATGATTTTAAAGCGCTGTAATACCCCATGATTCCGGTTACAGTAGCAATTGGCGGGAAATTACCCGAAGCGCCACCTTTATTTCCGATTTTACCTTGGGTGTACATTTCCATGGCCCAGGCTCCTTCGTTGATGATCACCTCCAGCTGCATGTGCAGTTTCACGATTTTTCCGGTCATCGGTAAATCAATGAAATCAAACCCTACACCAAGCCCCAATTTGTTGCGCCTGCACGGCTCGGGGAATGCGGTTGGAGATGCCCGTTGCATGTGGTGATAGGCAAATCCTTCTATTCCGGTCAATTGCAATGGAATGGGTGATAACGGAACTTGCAATCCGCTTACAGCTAAACTGGCAAACCAAAAACTATACAATGAAGAATCAGCTAAATCGGCCGCCAATGCTGCTTGCTGCGCCGCTACTGCTTGCGGATCTGATGAATCTACCGGTGTTACGAAATTTGGAGGAAGCGGTGCGGAATAACTTGTTTTTCCGGTAATGAACAATGCTGAAATACCTACGTTTTTCAATTTTTCGGGTTTCAACAATTTCACATCAACTTGCGCACGCCAGTGATCACCGTAAATCGGATCGTCTTTTGTATGTTTTAACTGACCGTGAACCTCGCATGCACTGGTTTTAATCGTAATGTTGGTAGGGTCGAATTTGACAATTTCATCCAGATCGCCGTTCTGTATCTTATCGCCCAGGTTTGAGAAATCAAATTGCACGTTGTTGAGCAACGAACCAAGCGCCTCCTGACCGATATTGGAAAGTACATTATCCAGTACTTCGGTGATTAACGCATCCATTCCCGCCGAAACAGCTGAATTGAGAATATCTTGTAAAATCTGATCCCAATCAATTCCGGTCAAGGCATCATCTACCATACTTTCGGCTGTTTTCACAATGTTGTTCATGCTTAAGCTGTGAACGCCGTGTACAATGGTATCTCCAATCTCCTGAAAAAGGGTGTCGGCATTGTTAATGATATGATTAAAATCAATAGACGCGTTGGTACCATTGTTGATGAGTTCCATTCCCATGTAGCGGATTTCACCTGCTACAAAATCGGTGATTTGTTTGGAAATAGCCAGCTCTATAAAGTCGGTTATTTTCTTGGTCACATTGTTCTCGATGGAAGCACTTACCGAACCGGTAATTTGACCTTTCAACGACGCTTTGGTATCGTGAATAATGGTCTTCACCATATTCAGAATTACGGTGTCTTCAATGGAACTAGCTACCTGGTCTTCAATTTTCTTGAATACTTTGTCAAGTGCTGTTGTGATTTTGCTGTTAATCGGATTGGTAACATTGTCGTTAACCAATCCCCGGAATTTGGTAGTAGCTTTTTGGGTGACATTTACAATCGGTTGATTGACCCGCCGGATAAGACCATCCATCGCGTCAATCAAAATATCCTGCAAAAATTCTTTCGGATCTTTATTAACCGCACCACGCACCAAATCAGAATTCAAGGCTTGTTTGGCAACGGTAACGTAATCGGTTGCTTTATCTACTTTGGCCGAATCCATGAACTGAATAAAGATTTCAGCTACTTCAACAATTCGTTGCAACTGTGCATAGGTTCCTTCGGAGATCATCGGATTGTGGTCATCGCCTCCCAAATCGAGTGTATCGCTTGGGTCAAAACCTAAACTATCAGACAAGTAATCCAAATCACCAGCCAGATTATTCGCATTGGCAACCGTTGCCGCAGATACATTACTTGAATCGCCGCCTTGGTTAAATCCAGATAAAATACTATTCGGATCATCTCCGTTTCCGGTAAACGTTCCCGAAAGTAGCGGATTGAGGTACATCGAATAGGCATTGACTACCGGTGCACCACTTTCGCCGGCAATGTTTTCAGCCATGTTCATTTTAGCAGAAACCCCAAAAGCATACGCATTTCGATCGCGACCGCAACCCACATAATCAATGATCATGTCATAATCTCCGCTTTTGGCAATTGCCTGACTATTCAGTGAAGCCGAACCGTTCGGAATATCAAAACCAATGTTTCCGTTCCCCCAAGCGGTGAATCCTTGCAGGTTACTCAGTGTTGCATTGAAGTTGATCCACTGCGCATCCAAATCCATTTCAATACGGTTGTTTCCTTTAAAAACAGCCCGGGTGATTTTCATATCGACCTTTTCCTCGGCACTTCCGCTTGCGTTGAACACAAACTGATGATTGATCAATGATTCATCAATATTCCCGATTTCAAAACCGAAAGACGACAGCGGAACAGTGTATGCAAAGAAGTAAGCCGTATCAATCACCGGAATTTGAATGTTTCCAACACATTCTCCGTGCTGAAAGTCATTTTCTTCGATGGCAATACTTAGAATGGTTGAAGTGGAAGGAAAGGTGTTGAACTTCAAGGTATCTGAGCTTGAAAACGGAATGGCACATTTAAAATTCAATCCGGTATGATCGATAAAAACTTCATTGGAATCGGTTGATGTGTTGTAAAGCAGAACCTCCAATCCCTCATCACATATCAACTGATTCGACTCTTCGCCGTTTTCGGGAATCATGAGAGAAGCGGTTTGATAATACACCCCTTTCCAAATGCTGTCAATGTGTTTGTCGCCCGGCGATTTCAATTCCGTGAGGTCAATGATGTATTGTTCACCGCGCAAACCAAAATCGGCATTGGCCAGAAAATCAATTTGCTCCGGTTTAAAGCTCGTACTGCTTTCTTCCATGTAATTGACTTGCTTCTGATTGCGGTAAGGCACCAAAACGGTTGAATTGTTGATGTCGGTAACACTTGGTGGGAGTTCTACAAAACCCTCAAGTGCCAATTCGTATTTCCCCTGATACACATTTACAGTAGAGGTATAATCTACCAGGAAATTGAAGTTATAAGGTTCTAATAAAGGGAAATTAAAATTGTCTTCCAACTCAATTAATTCTTCATACGCCAACTCAAATGTATTGTTAGCCAACATCATTTTGGTATACTCTGTGCGAATCAACGGTACTTGATTATTGGACGTAATAATCGGCAATTGCCAGGTACTTTTTCCACCCAAACGCAATTCTTCCGGATCGATAAAAATACTGTCGGGTTGAAACTTCATAAAACCGTTGGAAGGAATGGTTTTCGGAGAAAGATTGTAGGCTGAAAGTGTAATATCATCTTTGATCAAACCATCCACCATGATCCACAAATTGTTTCCGGCAGATTCAAGGGTTATGTCCTGAAACGAGAATTCCGGAAACTCAGTGGTCGCCTCTTTCAAAATGGTTTTACCGGTTCCGGATATCTTGTGTGTAATGGAATCGTAAGCTGTTACATTTGTCACCTGAATCAGGAAATTGGCCGCGTAAAACTGATCCACATGTGGCGGACCGATAAAGGTGTAAACACCACTTTCGGCAACAGTTTGCATCCCCGACTCACCTTCAACCTTCCACGCATACGGTTGCATTTTCTCCAGGTTATTGAGCGTGTTTTGCGGAATGGTGTATTGAAAAACAGGTTGAAGATTCGGATTACTTGAATAACTTTTAATCGGTAAATTATTTTGTACGGCTTGTTCCGGCGTTTGTCCTGCATTTATCCTTACTAGCTTGTACTTATAAGAAACCAATTGATTGGGAATCGCGTTCGTAGGTCGTTTCCACTCAAACAATCCAATATCACTTAAGTTAAATTGATACGAACTGTCGGGCTTTGTCAATTCAATTTCACCACCTTCCGAATAACCGAAGTAAAACCAACAAGGAGCAGAATAACCGTTGTTTTTAATCTGAGTTTTGGGATAGTTTTCAATCGCTTGAACCGTATAGACATATCGTTTGCCTACTTCCAGAACCGGATCAATTACACCGTAGTTATAGGTAAACGTGTTCAACAATTCGGATTGCCACACCAGCAACGCCTGATTGTTCATGATGGCCGTCTGCGGATTAGCCGTATTGCTTGTAATCTCGTAGAGATTCAATTGGTAGTTGACATTGTTTAGATCTACCAACGAATTTGAATTGGTCAGCATCCAATTGAAGAGGAAGTTCGGCGGATTGATTTGTGTCACCACGCTTCCACAACCCGGATTGATGATTTGAGGCGGATCACTCAAGGCTAGTTGAACGGGAACACAGCCTTCAGCTGAAATGGGCACCTCTTGTTCATAATCCATGATGGTAAAACAAATGGTGTAAGCACCTTCAGGCAATCGGCCGTTGACCTCTAATTGCTGACGTGAAATACCCGAGAAACTCAATTTATTGAAATCGAACACATCGGCAATGTCAGCCCCAAAAAGCATGGATGGAGAACCCGAATTGAGGGTAATTGGAATGAGTGATTTGGTATTCGGAAGGCTGGTAATGACAATGCCCGGACCGTTGATTTTCACCTTGAGGTAAACATCGCGTTGCGGAACTGTAAGGTCATTGAGTTGCAGCAATACACTCAGTTTTGGGTTCATTGCCGCATAAAAATCTTCGAAATAGATTGAACATGGCCCTAAAACCGTTGGTGTAACTACGGAAGGATATATTTGCGCTTGCGCAACCTGTTGCAGCGAACAAATCGCAACCAGAACAAGTAATAATGGCTTAGTCCACGCTTTCATCAGTTCTTATTTCGAATGAGTAATACATCTCCCTGATACTTTTTATCGGTATCAGAAAAGGAAATGATATAGTAGTAAGTTCCGTCAGGGAGTATTTCACCGGTCTTATTTCGACCATCCCAGGTATTCAAATAACCTGATCCTGTAAATACTTCATGTCCCAATTCATTGTAAATGGCCACACTGTTATCCGGATAACTTTCAATGTTTTCAATAATCCAAGTGTCATTTTTACCGTTTTCATCTGGCGTTAGGATATTAAACGGTTTGATTTTGAACGTGTTTTCTACAAACACTGTAACGGTATCATAACCGAAACAACCATGAACATCAACAATTGTAACCGAATACTCTGTCGTTTCTGATGGATTGGCCCAGGTAGTTGCCTCGGTTGCGGTGCTTAATCCGGTTGATGGCAACCACGTATAACTGACACCACCAACGGCTGTCAACGGTACCTGATACCCTTTATCAATGGTCGTGTCTTCACCTGCATTCACAGCGGGTAATTGATAAATAATCACCGGTTTACTAATTGAATCTTTGCATCCGAAATCGGAGGTGATGATTAAATCGGCGGTAAAAATTCCTGCTGATCCATACGTATAAGCCGGGGCAAATGCGGTACTGCTATTGCCATCACCGAAATTCCACGCTGAAGTAAAGGCTCCCGCTCCAAGAGTGGTTGTATTGTTGAACGTGGTAGCGTCACCGAAACAAGCACTCAACACATCAAAATCTGCAATCGGGGCATCGTAAACGCTAATCGACTGTTGAACAGTATCACCACAACCATTGCTTGACTCCACGATCAATTCAACCGTGTAAGTACCACTGTTCAGGTATTCTTTGGTTGGGGTCATCAATGTTGAATTGGTATTATCACCAAAATCCCAAACCACACTTGAAATGCTTCCGAAGGTAACCGTACTTCCATTGGTAAAGGCAATCGGCACGCCGTAACACACATTGTTGAACCCGAATGCAGCGATAGGTCGATCGAAAATAGTGATGGTGCTTGTTGCCGTATCAACACAACCGTGGTCGGAAGTTACAATCAATTCCAATGGATACACTCCGGCTGCAGCATACACTTCTACCGGCGAAAAAACAGCGCTGTTATTTCCGTTTCCAAAATCCCACGCATTGGAAATAGTCCCCAATGGGATGGATGAGAAATTAAGGAACTGAACATCATTGAGCTGACATTCATTTTGCACAGAGAACACCGCACTTGGCAACGGAAACACGTTCACATTCTGACTCACTGATGTGACACAACCAGAATCGGATTGAATGGTCAATTGCGTTTGATAGGTTCCGTAATTGGTGTAATAATGCATCGGATTGGCAACGGTAGTATTGGTTCCGTCACCGAAATTCCATTGGTAAGTGTAATTCGTTACACCTGAAACTGTCGGAGTAAATGTCATTGAATCGCTGAAACAAACATCTGTGCTTGTAAAAGTGACTTGTGGCATCGGATTTACCGAAACAGGTTGAATGAGTGTATCTGCACATTGGTAATTATTGGAAACAATCAACAAGGTATTGAAGGTTCCGGTAGTTGCATAATTGTGTGCCGGATTCACTGAAGCAGAAGTGGTCGCATCTCCAAAATCCCAGAAATAAGTTGGATTTGCACCACCTGTGTAAGAGGTATTCTGAAAATTTACCGCAGTACCGAAGCAAGCTGATTGAACCGTAAATCCGGCAATCGGTTTGTCGTGAATCACTATCGGTTTGGTAATCGAATCAACACAACCGAAAGATGAAGTGACCTTGAACGACACCAGATTGGTTCCGGTGATCAATTGCGAAAAAGTAGGATTTTGACTGGTTGACGTTCCCAATCCACCGAAATCCCAGGCATAATTCACAATTGTTCCTCCGCTAAGCGAGCTCAAATCGGTAAACGGAATCGGATCGTTCAAACAAACGGTGTCCGTAAAATCAAAATCAGCTGTTGGTCGCGGGTAAACCGTTACCGGATGAGAAATAGAATCGGAACATCCTGCCACATTGGTAGCAAATAAAGAAACAATAAACGTTCCGGGGGAAACGTAACTATGTGCTGAATTCGTAACAGTACTTCCGCTACCGTCTCCATGATTCCAGCTATAGGTATTGGTTCCGGCAGTGAGGTTTGAAAACACCAATGTAGCATCTTCACACCCATTGGTAACCGAAAAATCAGTGTTCGGTTTGGCGTTTACCGTAATGGCTTTCGGGTTGCTATATGTACTTGTACAAACACCGTTTTTCACCAACACGCGGTAAAGCATATTTGCCGATAATGCTCCGCTAGTGTAAGTATCGCCGTTGAAGGCAATCGGACTCCAGGAACCTCCGTTATTAGCGCTTTCTTCCCATTGAAGAATGGTTCCATTGTAATTTACCAGTGTCAAACCGGCTGAATCGGCTTCACAAATAACAGCCTGACCTGCCAAGCTTCCGCCTGTTGAAGGGGAAGAAACAGTAACGGTATGTGTGGGTGAAATTGCCGCTGCACAACCACCATTTTGTGCGATCACCCTGTAAAAAGAAGTAGTACCGATATTGGTTGTTGTTAACGAAGTTGAATTGGTTCCGAGGTTGGTCCATGGCCCGTTGATTTGTAATGCAGTCTGCCAGGTATACAAATTGGCAGTTGAACCACTTAAATTCAGATTGACAGTATTTCCAGATTGACAAACAGAATCGGTTCCGCTAATTGTTCCGCTGACAGAAGGTACAGAAACGCCAATGGAAAGCACCGCAGATTGCACCGTTGGGCACGCTCCGTTATCTACATTTACGCGGTAAAGGGTGTTTTGGGTGAATGAGCGATTTAAGGTTAAACTATCGGTGCTTAAACTCACTACAGTCCAGGTTGAGCCAGCGTTGATACTTTGTTCCCAATTCAGAACACTTCCTCTGCTGTTCAGTAAATCGTATTGCTCAGTAAATCCGGAACAAACTGCCGTGTTTCCGGTGATTGATCCACCTAAAGAAGTTTGATACACATTCACGCGAATCACCGAAGACGTAGCCGGTAAATTAGACGGAACCTGAACGATAGCCCGAAAGGAAATGGATTGCGATAGGTTGGTATAATTGTAGGTGGCAGAAGTATGCGAAATGGGAGTCCACGGATCGTTTCCGCTATAACTGTATTCCCAACGTAAAATATTTCCGGTATAACCAGTCAATTGGATAGAACCGCTATTACCTGACACACATTTTGCCGTATCTGCGCTCAACATAGTTCCGCCCACCGATAGCTGACCAAATGTTGTGGTACTAATGAAGACAAGGATAAAGCCGATAAAAAGTTGTTTCAACATCTGTTTATTTTTTCATTTTCAATACCCAAGGCTCACCGTTGAGGTAACCTGCATATTGTTCGCGTTTTGTTTTTCTAAATTGGATCACATCTCTGGATGCTTTCTTCACCTCGCGGTATTCTTGCGAAAGCGCTACGATGTACATGGTTTTATCGCCGGTTTCAATGGCTACGAGTCGTGTATCAATACTGATATCGCGTTTCAGCACCTTTTTCAACTCCTTGGCTTTGTCCAGGTTTCTAAATGCTCCCAATACAATGTAATAGGTAGCATCCGACTCTTCAATAAGCAAATCGATATCTGTTTCGGAAGTAATATTAATCACTTCATATCGCGTTACTTTAATCGTACCGTTTGTACCCGAATCGGCATCGTTGGGTGTGTTTTTGATGTTTTCAATGAGTTTGTCCAGTTCCGCTTTGTCGATCTGTTCGTTTTTCAATGATTCCAATTGCTCATTAACGTTTTGATCAAGGGAATCAATTCTGCGATTTAACTCCGCTATTCTGATTTCGTTCTCATCAACCTGTTGCTGTAATTCTTCCATATTACGAGAAGAAGGCGTGTTGGATGATGATCCGTTTTTTCCGGAACCGATGATGAATTTTAATCCCAATTCATGCGTATTTGTCATTACCGTAGCAAATTGCCCGAGGTTACGTTGGTAAGCATAGCTTAGTTTGATTTGCGACATGAATGTAAATCCGGCATGGAAATACAAGTTGTTCGATTGTCTGTAACCTACTCCAAAGTCCAACCGATCATCAAAAGAAACAGTGTGCGAATTATCGAAATACACCGAAAGTCCTTGGGTAGACAAGATGGAAAAGGCAGGTGTATAAACCCATTGATTATTCAGCTTAAACGGTCGTTTGGCATAAACGGCATAAAACGGCACTTTGGAAAAAGACAATACACCTTGGGTCACCGGATTGGAAAAACGAATCTTATTCCCCATATATACAGTAGCCGAAACACCAATATCTATCTTGGTAATACGGTAATTGACTCCGATGGTAAAACGCCCGATTGTGCTCGATTGAGAAGGTTGAATGTTTTTTAATTCGGTAGGATCGTATGCTTCGATTTTAGAAAAATCAATACTGGTACGTTCTGCTCCGGCTTGTAGTGCCAGGTTTAAGAAATGTTGTTCCTTAAACGTAATTTTATAGCGATATCCCAACCCGAAATTGGAACGATTAATAACTCCAACCTGATTGTTTTCCACTAACAAACCAAGCCCTATTTTATTCTGACGAAAAGCTCCTTCCGCCAAAAAAGTCAATTGCTCGGGTGTATTGGAAAATCCTGTCCACTGTCTGCGGTAATCTACAAAAGCGGTTTTATTTGCTGCATTGCCAAAATTCGCAGGATTGATGAGCGACAAGTTTTGATGCAAGAGGTTTACCGTGTTGACCGGCTGACTCCATGCAACCAACGTGCTACCCAAGCTCAGGAAAATGGCTGCAAACAGTTGTTTCATATTCATTTTTTAGTACGAAGTTTTAATCAATTTTAAATTTTCGGTCACTTTTCCTTTGAGGCTTTCGGCACTTACACGAATGAAATAAACACCTGCAGCCAACGAAGCTGTGTCGTAGTGAATGGCCACGTTTTTAGTTCCCGATTCATTCATGGTTTCCAAAATATTACCCAACGGATCAAAGAAAATCACCGATACTTCAGCATAGTCGTTCAATTCTATCACCAAATCAGCCGAAGCGGTTGTCGGGTTCGGGAATAAAAGCACATTATTAAAATTCAACTGAGCCACCGGATCAGCAGCTGAATCCGAAAAGAATTTTTGATTGATTTCTTTTTCGAAACGGCTGATACAAATACCGTTTGACACTGTCAGCGAAGTATAAAAGGTGTCAACCATTGAATATTCATGTATCGGATTGGCTATCGTATCAAAGGTTCCGTCGCCGAAATCCCATAAGTATGTGAGCGGAGTTGGCTCAGACAAATCGATGAATTGCAATTCGAGGTTTTTCGACGTATCGGAATCTACCAGGTAAAAAGCCTGAATCTGATTTGGTGAAACAGTCAATTGAAAAGTATCCGTTACCGTACAAGACGCAACCTGTGAAGTGACATAATAGTTGCCGCTTTCGTATACTTCAATAGACAGATCTTGCGAAGTAAAACCTGTAGTGCTCGTCCAAGCATTTGTTCCAAACGGACTGGCATTCAAAACAACCGGCGTTGTTCCACAGATGTAATAAACTGGCGGATGCTCTGCAATTACAGGTGCCGGCAACAAGGTTACATCAATCGCGTCCGATCCGGTACATCCGTTATTGTCAACATTGACCACATAGGTACCGCTGCTGGTTGGTGTATAAGTTGGTCCCGTACTCAAAACGGCGTTTGAAGTAGAAATCCATTCAAAAATAGCCGGAGAAAAAACAGAAACATCAAGCGTTATCGGAGAATTAGAACATACCGAAATATTCGGCCCGAGGTCAACATTCGGACTGGCATTGATGATGACAGCTGTTGTATCATTCGCAGTGCAACCGTTTAGTATGTTGGTCGCAATCACACTGTAAATTCCGGATTGGGTAACGGTTCTGATTTGGCTTGTATTTCCATCATTCCACAAGTATGAATAACCGGCATTTGTAGCTGCGGTAAGTGTTGCATTATCGCAGGCAACAAGATTATCAACCAACGTTGTCACCGGCACTGGCAATGCTTGAATCACAACTGTATCAGCTGCCGTGCAACCATTCGCGCTAGTCACGTTCACCATATAAACTCCCGAAGCTGAAACCTGAATGGTTGCCGTTTGATCGCTCGTATTCCACTGATAATTGGTAAATACTCCCGGATCAAGTGTGATTGGTAGCACAGAAGCACATACGGTTTGGTCGGCACCTAAATCAGGAACTGCCGGCGGGTAAACAGCCAAGACTTCAACCGTGTCAGAACCGATACAACCGTTCATATCGGTGATTTCTACCCAATATGTTCCTGCAACTCCGGCAGATAATGTTTGGTTGGTTGAACCATCCTGCCACAAAAAGTCTGATCCCGGATAAAGTGCATCGAGCAATAATGCCCCGCAACTCGCTGTATCGTTGCCCAAATCGGCAGTTACAATACTATTGAGTGTTACTGTTGATGTGGCTGTGTATGAACAACCGCTAGCAGCCGTTATGATCACCGAATAGTTCCCCGATTGGTTAATGGTAACGGATTGAGTGGTTTCATTACCTGGCGACCATAAATAAGTTGAGCCGGCATTCTGAGCATTCAACACATAGCTTGATCCGCAGGTAGACGGATTTCCCATATTCACGAACGGCAATGCCAAAACGCTCACTACCTGAGAAACCGTATCGGCACATGTATTGTTGTCGGTAACGATCAGTTGGGTTGTAAACCCGGAAGCTGATGCATACGTATGTGATGGATTTTGCAAGGTACTTACCGGACTAAAATCGCCAAAATTCCAGTTATAGGTCAATCCGACTCCGGTTGCATTAGACACAAACGATGTTGCATTTCCCAAACAAACATTTGTTGCACTAAATGCAGCTACGGGTTGTGGGTAGACTATTTGGGTTTGGGTCGATTGGGTAGAACATCCGTTCGGATTCAAAACAGTTAAAACTACCGTATAGCTTCCATCTGTTGAATAACTGTGTTGCGGAGTAATTTGACTTGAGTTGGAAGCATCACCGAAATCCCAGGAATAGGTATTCAAATTGTCAATACTATCAGGAACAAAAGTTGTAAGCGCTTGTTCGCAAGTCGCAATAACAGAGAAATCACTATTCGGCAACGCGTTAATGGTTACCCAAGTTGAAATGGTATCAGCACAATTGGCATCGGTTGTTACAATCAGTTGAATAATTTTAATTCCCGGGGTTGCAAATGACTTGATAGGGTTCATGTCATTAGAGGTAGTGCCGTCGCTAAACGACCAATTGTAAACCGGGTTTGCGTTCACAATCAGTGACGTATTCACCAACGAAAGCGGTTGTCCCACGCAAGCATCTGACACGGTAAAACCGGCAGTATCTTCAGCAAAAACAGTAAATGCCTGATGCAACGTATCAGTACAACCTACCCCGGATGTAACGATTAGCCCCAAATCATGATTACCAATTGGCGGACTATTCAAAAAATAGGATGATGTGTTGTTTGGTAACAACGAATTATTGAGCAACCACTCGTAATTGGTAATGATGGAATTGGAAGGCACGGTTGTACCAATTGAGGCACTTGCATCTACCGCAAAACCATCGTTTAAGCAATTTTCCACCAAATTAAACTGAGCTGTAGGATGATTAAAAACATCTACCACATTAGATGTATCAGCAACGCAACCGTAATTGGAAGTCAACATCAAACTTGCCGTGTAATTGCCACTTGCGGCATAGAAAACACCTTGTGTACTGTCACTGCTACTGGAAAGCACACTGTTCCCGAAATTCCAGTTAGACGTGAATGTTCCTGATGAAATGGAAGAACCATTATAGAAATAGACCGAATCACCCAAACAGGCATCATCCCACGTAAATAAGGCAACAGGCGACGGAGCGGTTGGCGCAATGTATACCGTGTCTCTGGTTGAACAACCCCGCGCATCGATGAGTTCCAATGTGATTGTTTGACTGGTTGCCAAAGCACTCACAAATCGATTCGGATTTTGAGAACCATCTTCCCAATAACAAACGGTAGGGAAAGCATTGGGCGCATTCAATGCCTGAACATACAAACTGTCGCCTGCGCAAATGTGCAATAATGTATCAGGTAAAGTTGATGTCGGTAATTGCGTGCAAGCAGTATCGGCTATTGCCAATCGATACATGCTAGGTGAAACGTTTACCGTTGGAAAGGAAAATTGCGTTCCGTCAATAATGGAAAGGCTGTCTGCAAATGAAACATT
>JBILJP010000372.1:0-5044 GCA_044377135.1 Fluviicola sp. | reverse complement strand
GTTATTTGATCCTATTTGAATATCATCTAACAAGTTAGGTATATTATTTACTCAAAAGGTAGTTAGGTATATTGTTTCCTCAGAAGGGAGTTAGGTATATTGTTTACTCGAATTGATTTGGATTCACTAAAACGAGTTGATCGCCGAACTTATTTCATGGTTTTATCTAAGATCGGTTGTTTCCCAAATCATTTCTTGCTTTTACTCAAGATCGGCAACTTAATTCGTTCACCAAATTCAAGTAGTTTTTTCAGTAAGTCGAAGTAAAGTGCGATGATCAACGCTACGGTCATCAGCCATAGTACAATCACATTCGCCCAAAACGTATCCACTCCAATTCCGAAGAAGTATTTTTTGTGGGAATAAAAAGGGGCGTCCAAAAAGCGCATTCCAACCGGGTCGATGTACAACGGATCGTCTTTTTGAATCAATTCATCTTCGGTAATCAGGATTTTCTGTACTTCTGTACGATTGGTCACCAAATCCTGCAAACTTTCGTTCATGAATTCATTCTGACTTGCCTGAAAAACTTTGTCGCCCATTTTGGCAATGTACATATCAAGGCTATCCGAATAATCGTTGTAGGTTTTATTGTACTGCTTTTTCATCATGTCAAGAAATGACCCGATGTTTACTTGCGCAGACCCTCCGCCCGGTACACCTTTATGTAATTTTTCCAACGATGTCAAACAATCCTTGCATTCCAGATTTGCCCAGCGCTCGGTTTCTTTGTTGATTTCATTGGTCAAAATGCGCTTGGCATGTTCAAAATCGGCAAAACTCGTTTTCTTGTTAGCAAGTAGGTTGAGTTGGTTTTTCATCTCCGGCAACCAGTAATCGCGTTTCCAGCCACTGGCACTTTTCAATTGATTCCACTCAAACAACTTCGACTCGTGGTAATTCTCTTTTGCCTGAACAACTGCCAACGCCTCGTATGCCCAACGTGATGCCATTGCGTTACCAATCCAGGGAACTTCATTCGTGCGCGAGAAAATAGGGTGGAGCTTATCGAATTTCACGATCACACCACTGAACAACAATTGCGGAATGATCAACAAAGGAACAGTGATGTAAATAACTTTGGCCGAATTAAACGCCGATGAAATATTCAATCCCAAGGCATTTGCCATGCATGAAGTAGAGAACAAAACCAACCAATATTGCCACCACAATCCTTGAATTTCAAGAATCATATTTCCGAAGAGTACAAAGAACAAAGTTTGAATACCTGAAATGATAAACATAATCGACACTTTCGACCAGAGATAACTGGCGCGGGAAAGATTCAGGAAACTTTCGCGTTTCAGGATTTTTTTGTCCTTGATGATTTCTTCTGCGGCAACTGTAAGTCCTAAAAACAAAGCAACCACTACCGAAATAAAGAGGTATTGCGGAATGTTTTCGTTTTGGTAGAACACATAGGTGGAATTTCCTCCGACCTTGTAGTTGAAGAATTTTACGAAAAATGCCAGGATCAACGCTAAAACCGGCGCTTCCAGCATGTTGATCAGCATGTATTGTTTGTTGGCCAATTTACTCAACACATCGCGCAGGAAGAAAACCCTGAATTGCGACCATTTGTTGGCGATTTTGGAACTTCCTTTTACAGGATCAAGTTGTTCGTTGTTTTCATGAACGGAACTGTTTTCCAAAAACCGCTGATTCCATTCTTTCGGTGAAACTTTCCTGTACTTGGTTTGATTTCCGTATTCGTCTACAACTTTCGATTCAATGATATTGAAAATCTGTTCCGGGTTCACGTTACCACAAATCGGACATTCGCGTTCGTTAGCGTTGGCGTGGTGAACATGTGTTTTGAAGTAAACCACAGCATCAATCGGATTTCCGTCGAAAATAGGATAACCGCCTTGATCCAAAATCAACAACTTATCAAACATCTTAAAGATATCCGACGAAGGTTGGTGAATCACCACGAAAATCAATTTCCCTTTCAACGCCAGCTCTTTGAGCATGTCCATGATGTTTTCCGAATCGCGCGATGACAAACCAGAAGTTGGTTCATCTACGTATAAAACAGCCGGTTCGCGAATCAATTCCAAGGCAATGTTCAATCGTTTACGCTGACCACCCGAGATTGTTTTTTCCAGCGGACTTCCCACTTTCAGGTGACGTACTTCATTGAGCCCGATATTGGAAAGCAAATCGATCACTTTCTTTTTGATCTGTTTTTCAGACAAATCGTTGAAACACAGTTTGGCGTTGAAATACAGGTTTTGGAAAACCGATAATTCCTCAATCAGTAAGTCGTCCTGACTCACAAAACCGATCACACCTTCCAGTCGTTCTTTTTCGCGGTGAAGATCAACACCATTAATGGTAACCGACCCGAAAGTAGGAGTGTAGTTACCGTTCAATACATTTAAGAAGGTCGACTTTCCTGCTCCGGAACCTCCCATTACACCAATGAGTTTACCGGATTGTTCGGCAAAATTGATTTCGTGAAGTCCCACTTTTCCACCTTTAAAGTGAAATTGCAGGTGATCAACCTTAAAGGATATTTTTTCGCGTGTTCCGTCGCTTAGGAATCGAGAGATCACATCGCTGTAATAAATCGGAGCGCTTTTCGTAGTACGAATGGTGGAACCCTGGTTGAGGATGTGATTCCGTTCATTGGAAACCACTTGTCCGTTAAGCGCCAATTCATCCGACCCGAAATGACGGAAGAAAACGATATTGATACTTTCCATCCGAATAATTCGAATGATTCCCTCCAATCCTTCCAACGGCAGAAACTGCGCACGTTGAAGTGACATTTCTTTTCCCGAAACATATAAAAACGGCTCTTCATCCAGTAAGGTTGAAACAGGCGCTTCAATGAATTGTTTGAGGTCTAAGTATTCTTTTTCGGAGATGTTAAACGATTCGGCAACAGTGTGAACGAATTCTTGTTCCTGCTCCTGAACCTGATCGTTTGCGTGAATGAATTCGAAAATACGAATCAACACAATCATCTTCTGACGTTGTGTCAACTCTTCGTTGATCTGCGAACAGATACGTAATACTTTTACAGAGTTTACAGAAGTGCGCTTGCGTTCACCGTCCTTTTTGCTGGAACCATTGTGGTGAACGAGCAAAAACTCATCAAACTGTTGAATGTATTTCTGAATGAGTTCATTGTTGAGCTCAGAACGCAGGAATCCTTCAATGATTCTACGTCCATTGGAACTCTCAATGGCTTCTTTGGTAGTGTCGGTAACTTCATCAACTTTTGCAATAATGGCAAAAAGTTGCATCAATGCACGAAGTATACGTTCACTCATAATGGTACTCTTTTAGTGGGGTGCAAAGAAACAATTAACGTTTAAAACCAATCATCATTACAGCACAGCCAGTCACTTTTTTGTCCATATCCAATTCCGTAGAAATGATAACAGGAATGGTTTTCGGAACTTTAAAATCCCAGTAAGTACTGTTTTTGTAATTCTTATTGGTAAACAACAGATTGCCTTGTGTATCGGTAACGGTGAAAATCACGTATGTATCGTCTTCACCTGCAGTAGCTGCAATGCGGTAAGTAGATCCACCGAAAAATGTGGTTTTAAACTCAGCTTTTTCGCGATCTAAAAAAGCGGTGTATACCTGACCGTCTGAAACGAAACTATTGTTTTTTCCTTTTAAGTGAACTTCACACGCTTTTACAAGTGATTCACAATCTTGCGCATACGACATCGTAACGGATGCCAATAAAACTGCTGTAATAACTGCTAACTTTTTCATAAATACGTGCTTAAGCTGTGATTTTTTGACGGATGGAAACAATTTTGTCGGTGATTGATTTCAATAGAGCAGCGTCCATTTTTACGGTTGTTTTATGACGCAACGTAGTCAGTTTTTTACTTGGCTCCGTTTTCGGTTGCACAAACTCGTAATCAATCGTGATTTTATCGAAATCAACTTTCAATTCCTTCATTTGGGCAATCAACTCGTCGTTGCTTCCTTTTTTATTGTACTTCTCAAGAATTTCAATAATGGTAGCCAATGTTTCGCGTTGTTCACCGATACGCTCGGTAATTTTTGCGTTTTTGCCATCCGGATTGATTTCACAAGCAAGGTAAAGCGATTCAACCCAACCACCCACAAGAATCAATGATGAAACAGATTTGCGGTCGTTTGATTTTAGGAAATTATCCGATTTTTTAAAGGCATCTGAAACAATCACCATCATTGAATCCTGGTTGGTGCTGTTTTTCTCGAAACGCGACATGAATTCTTTATCAAAAGCGCCTTCTAAACCTAATTTAGACGTTAACTTTTCAATAGTCGCCAGGTACTTTAACGAAAGACTGTTTTGTTTGTAAATGGCTAAATATCCCAAATCGGTTCCATAAATTCCCAAGTTGAGTGCACGCTTCATTTCAGTGCTGTAGTTTTCTACATTATCAATGCTATTCAGGTACGATTCGTTGAAAGGAGCATTCGCTTCTTGCAGCAATAATGCAGTTTGCATAGGTGAAGGAATACTGAAGATTTTACCGTCGAAATTGGTGTTTAACGCACTATTCGGGTCCAATACTTCTTTTGCTACTTCAGGCTTTTCTTCATTTGAGCCACAAGCGGTAATAATTCCTGCTAGTGCAAAACTTGCAAAAATGACTGAGAATGTTGAATTCATAGAGTAGATGTTACAATTATTTATTGTGTCTAATTCGCGACTAAAATATACAAAAATCGATACGCGCAAGGTCAATTGTTAATAAAAGTGAATAACTAATGAGTATTTAACTGATTCGGGTGAGCCTATGAATTCTTACTACATTTGCGGAAAGCAAAAAGAGATGAATATCCGTCCGAGAAGAAACCGTAAGAATGCAGCAATTCGCTCCATGATTGAAGAAACCAAATTGGGTGTTGAACATTTGATTTATCCTGTTTTCCTGCAAGACGGGAAGGGAATTAAGCACGAAATAAGTTCATTACCGAATAATTTCAGATGGAGTTTGGATCAGCTTTTACCGGCGTTTGAAGGTTGGATGGAATCAGGGATCAGAACCTTTGATTTGTTCCCTGCCGTGGATGAGCATTT
>JBILJP010000371.1:0-5063 GCA_044377135.1 Fluviicola sp. | reverse complement strand
TTTTTAGCAGTGAATGCCAGCGGTGGCGGAACATGGAATGAAACAACATCACCTCCATCGGGCACAATGAATGCAACCGGCAATTGGGACACAGCTCCGTTGTCAGCAGGAACCTTTACGTTTCAATATACAGTCGCTGCAAATGGTGCTTGCCCTGCTGATGTAGCCAATTTTACAATGATTATCGGGAATGTACCATCAGTAGATCTCGGAAACGATACCATTCTTTGCTCCAACCAATCGCTTTGGCTAAATGCAGGAACGTATGATACGTATCTATGGAATAACGGTTCTACAAACGCTACAAAATACGTTTCACAACCCGGCGGAACCTACTGGGTCAAAGTAGGCACGTTGGGCGCCAATCAGATTGTTAACGGCGGTTTTGAATCCGGAAACTCTGGATTCGCTACACAGTATACTGCTGGTGCTGGCGGTGCATGGGGATTATTATCCAATCCGGGCACATACGCCATTACCACTTCTCCCAATCTCGTTCACTCCAATTTCTCCTCTTGTCCGGACCACACCCCAAACCCTGGAGCCAACCAAATGGTTGTTAACGGAGCATCGGTTCCGAACACGGAAGTATGGTGTCAAACCATCCCTGTTCAGCCCAATACAACGTATCAATTCGGAACGTGGGTTACCGCAGCAGTAACCGACCCCACAGTGGCTCAACTCCAGTTCACAATCAACAATAACCAATTGGGACCCATTTTCTCACCTTCCAGTCAAGGATGTACGTGGTCGCAGTTTACGCAAAACTGGATGTCGGGTCTCACTACAAGTGCTGAGATTTGCATTGTCAATCAGAATACAAGTGGTGGTGGAAATGATTTTGCCCTTGATGACATTACCTTCAGACCAATTTGTTATTCTACCGACACAATCGTAGTATCTTACAGTCAGCCTCCGGTTGTAAATTTAGGTCCCGACCAGTTTCACTGCGCCGGAACAAGCGTAACGCTAGATGCACAAAATCCGGGGCTTGATTACGTTTGGAGTACCACTGAAACAACGCAAACCATTTCACCGACAAATAGTGGAAATTATAGCGTAACAGTAACTACCCCACAAAACTGTTCTGCTTCGGATAATGTAACAATCACATTCGAAGATCCGTTAAATGCGGGAAATGATAGCGCCATCTTTATTTGTTCGACTGAAAATCAATTTGACTTACTTACCTTGCTTGACAATACAGCTGCAGCTGGTGGTTCGTGGGAGTCGAACACTCCATCTTTTGCGGGAACGCTTTCTGCTCAGGGCCTCCTCTCGCTAAGCGGGCAATCCGGAATCTTTGATTTTAGTTACATCGTTCACGGCACTTACTGCGCCAATGACACCTCCGATTTCATATTGACAATTCAACAGCAACCCGTTGCCGCCGCCGATCAAACATTGCACCTTTGCAATACGGTCGGAGATCAGGTAGACTTTACGCCTTTCATGACACATCCTTTTGCTCCAATCGCAGGATCATGGAACGTACCAGCCAATCTTCCCAACGGTAACTTTGATGAAGCCGGTAATATTTTGGATCTTTCTGGCTTGCCTCACGGAACGTACTTGTTTGACTACATTCTTCCGTCTGAACCGGGATGTATCCCTGATACGATGTCGGTAGATGTCGCCGTTACGGCTGTTCCTGTGGTTCAATTTAGCTCTGATGTTACAGACGGGTGTCAACCGCTGGAAGTGACATTCGTCAACGAGAGTATCGTTCAGGGAAATGTTACCTACCTCTGGGATTTAGGTGACGGGACCACTTCCGGCAGCGCAACAACCCTCAACAATGTGTTCGAAACAGCCACCTGTTACGATGTAACGTTGACCGTTACAGCAGACGGATTATGTACAAGCACCCTCTCTTTGAGTGACATGATTTGTGTTTATCCATTGCCTTTGGCTGATTTCTACTTTGGTCCTCAGCAAGTATTTTCGGATGGCCCGGTGGTTACGTTCACCAATACATCAACCAACAACGATTTGAATGCCTGGAATTTCGGAGATAATTCCACCAGTACCACCGAAAACCCTGAACACACTTTTCCAATCGGGGAAATTGGCAACTATGGTGTTGAATTGATTGTAACAACGCTTCACGGATGCAGCGATACGACCCATCAAATCATTGTAGTGAAAGATCAGCTTCTCTTTTACGTTCCCAATACATTTACACCCGATGGTGACCAATTCAATTCAGTGTTTATTCCGGTGATGACCTCGGGTATGGATCCGTATGATTATTCGATGGAAATATACAATCGCTGGGGAGAACGTATTTTTTACACCACCGACATTACCGAAGGTTGGGATGGCTCATACATGGGCAATTCAGTTCAAGAAGGAACCTACACCTGGAAACTTCAATTCGGGTTGGCCGACACAGATGAGGACAAGGAAATCACAGGCCATGTAAATTTAATTCGTTAAAAAAACAAACTAAATTTACTGAATACTAAATTTTTAGTACAAGTCACTCCAATTCTGCTTTGAAATCCAATTATTCTCTTCAAATAGTTGTATTTTCGATGATCGAGCTATAACAATGCTAAAAAAAAAATGGACATCGGACTTTATGAATGTTTCCTTTCAGAGGTTCATTTTAATCTTCGTTACCTCGTTTTTTTCCATCAATTCTGTTGCGCAACAACGTACATTCGCAAGAGCAAAAATTCAGCTCAAGCAACAAATGGATCGCTCAAAAGAACCGACCATAACGGCGCTCTATTTCATGAGATTTGCAAAAAAGGATGCATTCGTTGATCAAAAAGAGTGGAAAAAAACACTGATTCACATTGAAACAACTGCCCGAAAGAGTCGTGGAAATTATTACGCACAAATCTGCACGGAAATAGGTGAAAAGCTACATTCAAACGGATTTAACCAGGAAGCGTATTATTTTCTGTACAAAGCTCAGAAGGAAATCGAAACCAATCCTCCTAAAGACACACGGTTTCTGCTGAAATTTCACCAGACTCTGGGATTATCGTACTTCTATTTCAAACGATTCGATGAGGCGAGAAGACAGTTTCAATTGGCAAATCGCTCCCCAAATCTATCCGAGCATGAAAAAATCAGTATTCTGAACACCCTTGGGTTGATCAACCGGGATCAGGGATTCAGCGATTCATCCAAGCTATATTTTGAACAAGCCCTGGAAATTGCTCACCAAATAAAACACCAGCCTTGGATTGCCGTAATTTCCGGAAATCTGGGGCATTATTATTGGATCAAAAAAGAGTATAAAAAAGCCCGGGAACTAACCGATTTGGACTATACAGTAAGTTTGAAAACCCGCCAAAAAGGAAGTGCTGTGAATGCCCTGGCCTTGCTGATTCAGCTTGATCTGAAAGACAATCAACTAGTCTTGGCGCAACAAAAACTAAGCAAATTAGAAACACTTCTAAGTAATGAATATAATATTCAGCAATACCGTGTTTATTACCGGGCCAAAACAGCCATTCTGGAAGCCAGCGGGAATTATAAAGAAGCACTGGAAAGTTTCCGCAAGGGACAGCTTTACAATGATACCATTACGAAACAAACAGACATAGAAAATATTCGGAAAACAGAATTTCAAATCAATTTTGAGCGAAAACAAGCCGAATTATCGTTACTCAAGGAAAGAAAAAAACGAGATGAGATCATGCTTTACGGACTTTCGGGCATTACAGCGGTGATCATTCTAATTTTTATTCTTGTATTCAATTCAATAACCAAACGTAGAAAACGTGAACGTGAAATTGCCATGCTTAAACAGCATCAGATTGAAAAAGAGCTGGAAACTACTGAAAAGGAAATGCGTAAAATGCTTTCCAATCTGATAGAGAAAAATCAATTGGTTGAACAACTTACCGACGAAATTCATCAATTTCAATTGACACCGGAAAATCCTGTCTCTGAAGAAAAAACAAAGATGATAGACCGTTTACAATCATTTACTCTGCTCACGGATGATGATTGGCTTGAATTCAAAAAACTATTTGAAAAACTCAATCCTGATTTTTTTAATAAAGTTGCAGCTTATTCGTTTGACCTAACCAACGCCGAAATCCGCCTAATTACACTCATTAAACTCAACTTGTCGAATTTAGAAATGTCCAGAGCATTAGGTATTTCGCCTGATTCGGTGAGAAAAACAAGTTTAAGACTGCGAAAAAAACTTCACATGGATTTACACGAAGAATTGGTTAAGTTTATTTTATCCTTGTGAGTCACTTTAATTAAATCTTATTTAACATTTTGAGTTAAAACAATCTTTTTATTAACGTTTTTAACTATTTGTCCGTTTTTTGTCTCGCTTAAGAGTTGATTCAGGCCTTGAAACCGCCCTACTTTCGTGGAAAATAATCATTCATGAAACACAATACTCAACATGCCCCTGCATCAAATCGTTGGTTAAAGCAATCATTGCTTTTGCTCTCTACCATCGGTTTAGGATTTGCTTCAATGGCGCAACAAACAAATATCACAATCGGGACGGGTGTTACCACCAGTTCAAATGTTCCGATCACCTCTAATTATGGGTACAACTATTCGCAACAAATTTATTACGCGTCTGATTTACTTGCTCAAAATGTCGGAGTAGGTCAAATCAGTAAAATCAGATTTTATTTAAATACTGTTACTCCCACTTCGAGTGATTCCTGGACTGTTTACATGGGAAATACTGCAAAGACCAATTTCGTATCTACTACAGATTGGGAAGTGATGGCTAACTTGTCTCAGGTATTTAGTGGAAATGTCACTTTTCCTGCTCCGGGCAACTGGGTAGAAATCACCTTGAGTACTCCGTTTCAGTGGGACGGTGTTTCAAACATCCTGATTGGTGTAGATGAAAACACCCCTAGTTTCGGTAGTTTATCGACCTGGAGAACCACCGCAACCGGGGCGGTGAATCGTTCAATTTATTACCGAAACGATGCCACAAACCCTGATCCGGCGGCACCACCAACAGCCACTGGTCGTCAAACGCAATATGCCAATCTACAATTGGTCATCGAACCAACAATTCCTTGTTCGGCAGCACCAACTCATGCCAATACGTTGACTTC
>JBILJP010000370.1:0-5086 GCA_044377135.1 Fluviicola sp. | reverse complement strand
CCCCAAATACACATTTTAAGTTTACACCTAGAGCAAAATGGAAAAGGCAGGATAGCTGCCTGAGTAAAATCCAAAAAAGTAAGAAGCTGACAAAAACAGAAGAGGCCGCCTTTTTAGACAGCCTCTTCTCTATTTTTTTTTATTCCTTATTTCTTAGGAACCGGTTTAAATACTTTGTAATCAGGATTAGCCGCCGGTGATGTTGCAGGATCGAAGTCCATCGTAATGATTTTACCTTCCGTACGACGATTCAACTGGTGCAACATTTCGAATTTGCGTTTATCCGTTTTCTTGAACTGATTGATGTAAGCTTCTGTCAAGACAACTTTCTCATAACCTGTCATATCAAGCGGTTCACCAACCTGGTACATTTCACCTTTTTTGTAAACTGTTTTCGGCTCACGCTCACCTTTCCCTACAGGAACAATACGGCGTGGATCAACTCCTCTTTCTTCTACTAAGTATTTGTAGCAAGCTTTAGCACGGTTTTCAGAAAGCACTTGATTTGAATTGTCAGTACCACGAGCATCCGTATGTGAGCTCAACTCCAATACCATTCCAGGGTATTCGGTTAACAAATCATACACAAACTGAAGTGAATCTTTTGAATTGATTGTAGAGTCAACCAACAACGACCATTGAGACAACGGGTAACGTACCTCAGGCAAACGAATCGGTTTTTCAGGGATCAATGCCATATCGATGATAAAGTTTTGATCGTAACTCAAATCTACAGTTGTGAATTTAGATCCGTTTTTATCCTCGTAGTAACCATCTTTTTTCGCTAAAACAATCGAGTAAGAAGAGTTTTCATTCACATAACGATCACCATTTGGTTTTTTATCCCAGAATACAGAACCGTCTTGTGCAGTAACACCTTCCCATTTATCACCAGCAGTTGATCCGGTAACGGTTACTTTAACACCTTCTAATTTCTTTTCTTTGTTGGTAAGGTCAGATACATTGACTTTCAAGTCAAATATGTTTGGAGGCAATTCATACTGATACAAATCTGGTTTGTAGTTTTCACCTTTACTTCCTTTACGCTCTGATGTGAAATATCCTTTACGCTCTGTAGCTTCAACCAATGCATAGTCATTGTAGTCAGAGTTGATAGGTGAACCAAGGTTCGTTGGATTTTCCCATTTGTACTCTTCACCTACTTTTACAGCTTTGAAAATATCCAACCCACCCATTCCAGGTAAGCCGTTAGAAGCGTAGATTAACTCACCATTCAACCCGAATGACGGGAATAACTCGTCTCCGGCAGTATTGATTTCAGGCCCCATATTAACAGGTGCCGTCCACTCTTCGTTTTTCTTGTTGTATGTTGTGTACCATAAATCACGACCACCCATAGAACCGTTACCATCCATATCAGAAGCGAAAATCAAGTATTTTCCATCTTCACTCACACATGGGTGACCAACAGAAACCGAGTCAGCAGTTTTCAAGTTCAATTTCACAGGAACATCCCAGCCTTTACCTTTTGCTTCAGCCCACCAGATATCACAACCTAAATTTTGTTTTTTCACATTCGGACAACGTGTAAAGAACATTGTTTTTCCACGAGAGTCAATACAAATAGTACCTTCATTGTCTTCCGTATTTACACCTTCCGCTTCAATCAACTTCGGTTCTGTCCAGTTTCCTTTTTTGTCTAATGCAGAAACATAGATATCCATGTATTTTTCACATGTACGTGGATCTTCGTCAGTTCCTGTTGACGTACTTCTTGAAGAGCTAAACGCAACAACCGTTTCTTTTTTGTCAACAAACATCGGAGCCATTTCAAAACCGTCAAGGTTTAACTTCTCAATATTCGTAACAAGGTGACGCGTTTTATTTTCTTTGAAGTCTTCGTGCATTTCGCATGATTTCAAACCGATATCGGCACGCGAATCATCCGGAACCAATGCTTTGTAAGCAGAGTAGTTCTCTTTCGCTTTTTTGAAATCACCCATTGTACGCCAGCATTCAGCATTATGCAACAATACTAAAGGCTCTATTTGCTGATATTTCAACAAAATCGCTTTCTCATACCATTCATTCGCTTCTTTGAAGTTCTCTGTTAGGCGGTAACATTCTGCTGTCTTAAAAGCCATATCACCCTTTACCTTTAAAGCCGAATTTCCTTTTCGAGCAATTTTGGTGTAAGCCTGGGCACATTTTTCGGCGCCCTCACAGTAATTCTCGTTATAAAACTTCGAATTGGCTTCTTTAATAAACTTTGACTGCGCCAATAATGATCCCGAAAGACCAATAAATGTCAATAAAATAAGTGTTTTAACGTTCATAGCTAAGGTGCAAACTTTTGTTAAATTATCCCGAAAGAAGTAAATAATTCTGACATAGACAAATAAGCCGAACTAATTTTTACTCTTTTCGCGATTGCCGAAATTAATTTAAAAAAACGAACTACGGCTAAAACTGATTTAAAAATATACTTTTCTGTGTCTGTGTGTTAGATTCCTAAAAGTTCTTGCCCTTGGTGTTAAATGATCAAACAATATGCCTTTTAAGAAACGAACATCTTACACTTCTATATGTATTTTGATTAAGAAAGGTAACCTTGTGTGTAGGTTTCCCATTTTTTTAAGATTTCAGTAAAGCCCTCCGGCAGGTCCGAATCAAACTGCATCCACTCTAGCGTATGCGGATGAATAAACCCAAGGGTCTTCGCATGAAGGGCTTGTCCGGGTATTAAATCAAAACAGTTTTGAATGAATTGTTTGTAAGGTCCGCTGGTTGTTCCTCGCTGAATAGAATCTCCTCCGTATTCCAAATCATTGAACAACGGATGACCGATCCATTTTAAATGCGTACGAATTTGATGCGTTCTGCCGGTTTCCAATTTACACTCTACCAAGGTCACCAATCCAAAGCTTTTGAGAACTTTCACATGGGTAATGGCATGCTTTCCATGATCACCTTCCGGAAAAACGGTCATGACTTTCCGATTTTGCAGCGATCGCCCGATGTGACCTTCAATGGTGACATCCGCTTTTACATCTCCCCAAACCAACGCATGATAACGGCGCTCGGTGGTACGATCGTAAAATTGTTTGGCAAGATGCGTTAACGCCTGTTCGGTTTTAGCCACTACCATAATACCGGTTGTGTGTTTATCCAGACGATGTACTAATCCCGGTCGGCCAAAATAATCCTGAATGCGGTGCGGTAAATTGTCGAAGTGGTAAACCAAGGCATTGACCATGGTTCCGGTATAATTTCCATAACCGGGATGCACCACCATATTGGCCTGTTTGTTTACCAGAATCAAATAATCGTCTTCGTAAACAATATCTATTGGAATATCTTGCGGTATGAGCTCGATTTCACGAATCGGATACGGCAATACGATGGAAACTTCATCGCGTGGTTTGATGCGGTAGTTGGGTTTTACCACATTTCCGTTTACGAGAATATTTCCGTTTTTAGCTGCTATCTGGATTTTATTGCGCGAAGTTCCCGGCAAACGATCCATTAGAAATTTGTCAATGCGCAGTAATTCCTGTCCGGGATCAGATTTGAAGCGGTAATGCTCAAACAGTTCTTCCTCCTCATTTTCAACTTCCTGAATTTCTTCGCTCATCAATAACGAATGACTTTTTTCACTAAATGATTGTAGCCGTTGAGTTGGATAAAGTAGATTCCTGCCGGATTGGCACTCAAGTCAATTGTAGGTCTATCAGCTTCCATTGTACCAATCACACGACCTTGCGCATCTACGCACATAGCACCCGGGAACGGCGTATTTTCATTCCAATCAATGCTTACAACCCCAGAGGTTGGATTTGGATACAATTCCCATGAAGGCTCCATAGTGCGTTCTTCTAACGCTAAATCAGCATTCACTGCAGTTGAAAAAATCGGACGCATCATCAAACTACCGTCAAAAGAAGATCCGAACCAGGTTGAACCACCATTAATAGAATAAAAAATCTTGTCTGAATTATCATTGTTCATGTCCATGCCAATATTCAAACGTTCTGCATCAATTTGTCGCCAACCCACATAGAAAGTACCTGTAATTGGCAATTTCATGGTATCTTTTAGATAATAGGTGGTGAATTTACCGATACTGTCTTCGTATTGCGGTGTACGTGGAAAGAAAAATTCATCTTCGTAAATCACAGTACCGGGCTGACCATTATTGTCATCCCAAACACTTAACAGGAATAATTTATCAGACACATCATTCACCGATGGCACAAAATGCATTTTTACGCCGATCAATGAATCAGCTTCATAAGGAGTGAATTTGTAAGCCAAACGCGCTTGAACACCCGTAGGACCGTAGGCTTTTTCAGCAGAACCGTCATCATACGCATATACATCTGCAAATTGCTGGGTTGTAAAGCATGAATCGTTTTGTACAAAGTTGGGGAATTGTGCCGAAGCTGCTCCGATTACATCAAAACTTACTGCGTTGCCCGGAGTTGTAGGATCAAATGAGTATCCCGCACTGCAATCGTGATAAGATTTAACGGTTGTACGCGCGGCATAATTAATTCCATTCGATAAGATCTGATCTACGAGTAAGAAACTTCCTTCTGCTCCACCGGCAAATTCTACAGCCGCGCTTCCGTCTTGGTTGTTTTCAACTTGATTTGAACCATTTCTAACAGTCACTATCAACGAATCATTCATGTGATTAGTAGCACTGTTTTTCCAATGATCCCATGGAACTTGCGTGTAATCTTCAATCAAACTTCCCACCGGATATACAAATGCGAAGTCTTTAAATAAGGTATCCTGATAACCTGAAAGCGTTCGCAGGTTAACATAATCCAAATGAAAATGATCTAAAGAACCTGAGAGTCCACCAACATTTTTGAAACGAAAACGGAAGCCATCTGTAAAATAGATTGCTTGAGAAAGGCGTAAATGCCCTACTTGAAAATCGGTGGTAGACGATCCGCCCATAGCCCAAACCTGATTCCATTGATCGGCAGCTACATCGTAAAATTCGAGCTTCAATGAATCGGTAGCTTCAGGCACATCACCAAAACCTTCGGGTTGTACCAGAAAACTGAGGTAAATGGAATCGCTTGGTAAAAATCCGGAAAGATCAAGCGGTTTT
>JBILJP010000057.1:0-18447 GCA_044377135.1 Fluviicola sp. | reverse complement strand
ATGGCCATCATCAACGCACAAACAAAATGGGAAGGACAAATCTTTTCCTGGAATATTATACGAAACGAATTAAATCAATACTTTGGTGATAGAATGGAACAATGACACAGTTCGTTGAACACTCCCATGTAAACCTTTAACTAACTCCATTTCAATAATTTGTTGACAAATTAAAACAATTAACTGAGTTTCATCCAAAATTAAATATCCCAAATTCAGCATCTTTACCCGTTCAATCTCATCTCCGCAAGTTGTCTTATAATCGGTATTAGGAGTTGATTCTACGGCAGAGCATTCTCCGTTTCCTTCACATACCTTAGCTAACATAAATAAAACGGTTGTTTTCCTTACTGTGGAACATGCCGAAACTGCTATTTACAAACCTTTAATAACACACGTATGAAAAAACCTGTACACGCATTCATTATTTCAATCGGGCTTGTTTTCTGCCTGACTCCTACCTACACCTCAGCCCAATGTTGGCAACAACTCGGTGCCGATTTTGATGGCGAAGAAGAATACGACAATGTCGGTTTTTCGGTAGCTTTGAGTAGCGATGGAAACACCATTGCGTATGGCGCACCTCAAAACAATCTCAACAGAGGAAAAACCACTGTTTTTTCCCGGGTCGGAAACAGCTGGATTCAAAAAGGAACCACCTTGATCGGCGAAACAATATATGAGCAAAACGGCTACAGTCTTGATTTAAGTGCAGACGGAAACACCATCATCATTGGTTCACCCTTCAGTAGCGATACAGCGCAAAATTGTGGCGCTATCCATGTATTTCAGTGGGATGGAAACAACTGGCTTCAGCAAGGAAGTACCATTTACGGAAATCAAAGCGGACAAGCTATCGGAAAAGCAGTGAGCATTAGCGGCGATGGGATGACGATAGCCGTTGGAGCACCTTTTCGATCAATTGATCTCAACAACTGGTCTTCCGTTGGCCTGGCACGTGTATACCGCTGGACAAATGGTGACTGGGTTCTATTGGGAACCGATTTTTTGGGACAAGCTGAAGAAGATTGGTTTGGAAGTGATGTCAGCTTAAATTCCGACGGAAACTTTCTGGCAGTAAGTGCTAAATTCAGCGCCGTAAACGGAACAGAATCGGGCTATGCAAAAGTGTTTTTTTGGAATGCAACCGAATGGATTCAAGTTGGCGATGACATTATTGGAGAAGCAGGAGAAACAATGGGATCGGCCATTCGATTAACTCCGGATGCTAACTCATTGGTAATTGGAGCCGCACTCTCTTCTGATGCCGGAACCGGAAAAGGAAAAATAGTTGTGATGGATCGCGTCAACGGATTGTGGCAACAACGCGGAAATGCTGTCACCGGATCATCAACTTATGCCCGCCTTGGTCATTCTGTTGGAATAAGTGATGATGGAAACATTTTTGTTGGCGGAGCCATACAAGGCAACGGCGGAGGTGCTAATTCAGGACAATTGCAAGCTTATTACTGGGATGGCGGTTCCTGGCAACTCTACAATGAAATGATCTACGGAGAATCTCCTCAAAACTTTTTCGGATCAGCAGCAGACATCAGCGGAAATGGTTCCGTTGTAGCAGGTGGCGCTTACGGAAACAGCGATGTTGTAGCAAATGCCGGACATGTACGTGCTTTTTCATCTTGCGTGGCAGCCGTTTCAGAGCAAGTAACAACTGAATTTACGTTTTATCCGAATCCTTCAATGGGAAAGGTAGAAACCGATTTAGGGAAATTCTATCAGAATGTAAATGTGCAGGTTAAAAACACACTCGGCCAAACTTTCAGTAATCATACCGTTTCAGCACAACAATTAAGCGTTGAATTACCAGAAAATCCGGGAACTTATTTTGTTGAAGTGAAAACCGAAACCGGAACAAGCACTCAGAAGATTATTAAACTGTGAATTGATGCTTGATGTTGAATTTTTGTTGTTGGATGAAAATCTCCTTCTTCAAAAATTCAACCTTCGGGCTTTATTGAGGACATTAATTCCGTAATTTCGACCTTCAATGGTTGTAATCATCTTCTTTCACATCGGAATAGTACTATTGTTTCTCCTTTACCTAGTGATAAAGCCAGACAATCAGTACGATCGTTTATTTCAAATCAAACGGCATCGTAATGAACTTGAAATGCTCCGTATTGTAAACGAGTTAGAGCAAATCAACCAAACAACTTATCCTGAGTTTAAAAAAGAAGTCATACACTACTTTAGCGACCAACGAATCACCAATCAAGAAGATATACGATTAGAAGATCGGCTTTTGGATGCATTTTTTCTTGGCTTTCAAAGAAGAATGATTCCGTTCAAACGAGCCGATTTCTTGTTGAAGCTTCTTTATTTGGGAACATTTATACTGAACCTAGCCTACTTTAATTACCTGGTTTATACCATGAATTTTTTGGACGAATGCTCACTTTCTAAAGTCGTTTTAATCCTGGCGGCAGTAAATATTCTCTTGTTTTTGATTCCACTTTTATTCTCGTTGTTTCAATTGGGGTTGATCTCTATGATACTCAGTATTTTCACCGCCATTTTTCCGGCAAAAGGATCTATTTTCAAAGCACAGCTTACACTTGATGAACTGATCAAACTTTTAAAACCCGGAGGAAGAAATACACCGACAGATTTGAGAAATTTCAGCGGTAGTTTTATCAAAACAAATCGATGGACTTAACAGACAGACTCATTTGATCTGGTGGCATTTATTCGACAATTTTCGTGAAAACGCCCTACCCTCTTAACTTTGTCGTTGAATGACGATTTTACAGCCTTCCGTTGGAATACAAAGACTTCTGTTGGCATTCTTTTGAAACAACCACAATTCGATAAAGCATACGTTGAGAATTGAAAAAGCAACCTTTTACTTGGTATTTCTAAAAAAACACTTCAACGATAGCCGCTTTAAAGTCCATTCACATTTATCTTTTTATTGAAAGCCTAACGCTTTTTAAAGACCGTGTTACCATTCCAATTTTAACTAAATACAAAGCTGTAAATCAGTACATTTGGATGTCATCACAAACGATCCTCACGGAAAAACGTATTGTTTTGTAAGCGAAACCGAAAAGCTTCAATAGAGTAGGAAACTAAACACTATTTACGCATGAAAAAAATTCTTTTCAGTGCAGTATTGATCGTTATTGGTCAATCTGCAACAGCACAATGGACAACAAGCGGTACAAGTATTTACAATACAAACACCGGAAATGTAGGTATCGGAACAACAACTCCGGTCACCAAACTTCAAATCAGTACCGGATCAACGAATGACGGTTTACGTATTTATCAAACCGGAACCACGGCCACCGCAGTTGGATTGTTCAACAATAGTCTTAATGCTCATAATTATGCGCTTTTTTCAACCGGATCAGGCAATTTCGAAGGAGCTGGCCATTTCGGGCTTTATGATTATACTGCCGGAGGATATCGATTCTTTATCTATGGATTAAATGGAAACATGGGTATTGGAACCGGTTCCGCTATTCCAACTGCAAAACTTCAAGTAGTCAATTCTACTACCTCGGCAAGTGGAACATTTAATACCGGCGTATTTGAAGCGAACTTGTATGTGGATGGCGTTCCAACGGCTCTAAAAGCCACAACAACAAATCAGGTGGGGCCAACACAAAATTTAAGCCGTGGCGTTTATGGTATAGCGCAAACGCCTAATCTTTCAGGTAATTTTTCATCGTACAATTACGGCGTACATGGTTCAGCTACTGGCGGACATGCTAATTACGGTGGTTATTTTGAAGCTTCGGGTGGATTGCCTTCAAGTTCAAACATCGGTATTTCTGCCAGTGGCTCAACTTGGGCGGGATATTTTGGTGGCAGTACTTACAGTACAGGAACGTATCAAGGTTCTGATCTTAAACTAAAATCCGATATTAAACCGTTAACGAATGCGTTGGATAAAATCAACCAATTAAAACCGAGTACGTACAATTACAAAACGGACGAATATGGGTTCATGAATTTACCTCAGGGCACACAAACAGGTTTAATCGCTCAAGAGTTGGAATTGGTATTTCCTGAATTAGTGAAAGAAGTAAAGGAATTCAATCATTTTGATGAAAACGGAAAAGTAATTGCAACAACTCCTTCCTTCAAATCGGTCAATTATACAGGCTTGATTCCGGTTTTGATCGGAGCTATTCAAGAACAGCAACAACAAATCAATGAATTGAAAGCGTTATTGCAATCAACTACGGCTAATACTATTTCAAGCAACGCTGTGTCATTAAGTGATCAAAACAGTATTGTACTCAATCAAAATGTACCGAATCCTTTCCAAGAGAGCACATTGATCACTTACTCAATTCCACAATCCTTTAAAAAGGCCCAACTTATTTTTATTACAGGAGAAGGACGTGTAATCAAAACCGTAGATATTTTAGAAGCCGGAGCAGGAAGATTGACTGTGTTTGCCAACGACTTAAGCTCAGGAACGTATACCTACAGTTTGGTAATTGATGGCGAAACAATCGATAGTAAACGTATGGTGAAACAATAAAAAAGTATAAACCGTCTGTCTAAAAAGACTCACACTTTTTAGTGAAAACTAAAGGTGGATAAAAAGCAATGAGACGCAAGGCGTTGAGGATGAGACGCTGGGGGTTACTTAAGTAAATGACCAACGTCGATTTCCGACAATAACGAAGCAGATTATTACTTTTTATCCACCTTCTTTCTTTTATTTTTTCGTTGGCAACTGAAAACCTAAACCAGCCGTCACCAGCAGTTGATCAAGGTTATTCATCCGTTCGGGATCTTTCATGTGTGTGAAAGCGCATTCCGCATAAAAATAAAAGAAACGCGAAACGTTGTAGTGTGCTCCGGCCACCAATCCTACATTCGGACGTAAATACGCTTCGGTGCTACCTTGCAATTGGATTGCAGCCAAGCCCATTTGACCGTATACAAACGGATCCCAACGTTTTACCGGAAAATGTCGACCAAAACCAGCCTGAACCTGTAAGTGTTTCTTGATGTATTTCTCATTGGTTTGAGCATCCACATAGCCTAAAAACTCACCGCGAAAACTGTAATGATCATCAACGTAATAGGCAAAATGTCCGCCCGCATAATTGTTACGAACCGCATGATTCAACATCACTGACGGATAAAGCGAGCCAGTAGCTTGTAACAAACCTTGTCGTTCGCCCAATTCGAGCTGTTGTGCCGATGTATGCAGAACCACCGTCAAACATACCAGCAATCCTGTTAATCGCGCGCCCATAAGTCCACCAATTTGTAGTTAAAACTCACTGTAAATAGCAAATGACCTTCCAGCGATCCGCCTTTTTCCTTTTCAAATGCAACAGCAGTACCTTCTACATGCGCATCCACATCGGTTCCAAGGTGAATCATGTATTGGCCGCTTACACTCATGTCCAGGCGTTCCGTCAAATTCACGTGTGTTCCAATTCCACCTTGAACGGCACTACTCCATCGATCAACAGAATTGGTTCTATTGGCAATTTCAACCTGTTTGGTGTAATCGAAACAATGTCCGGCCAAAATATAGGGCATAAAGCGCTCATTGCCGTGATTAAATGGATAATACATCACGCTCCAACCAATGTGGTAATCCGATCTTCTGGTAAACTCATTGGTCGCAGGCAAGTAATCGAAAAACCATTCGGTGTTGATTCGATCACTGAGTCGAATACGAAATTGTCCGCCGATTCCCAACGCAGAGGCTTCGTTTCCATGATTGAATGCACTGAGCGTGGTTCGTTGTCCGAAAGAAACTGTTCCGCTTTGCGTACCTCTGTACTTCATCGGTTGTGCCAGCACTGCTCCCGCAATACTTAAAAAGCACGATAAAAGAAGATGTTTCATCTTACTTGTTTTAGTGTTGATGATAGGGACAATCAAGTTCTGGTTTACCCCTACGCCAATCCAAAAAAAAAAGGAATCCGAAGACTCCTTTTCTAGTTATTGCTTGATATTCTTATTCAATTCCCATTTTCTCCATTACCACATTACTTACGCCGGTTGAAGAATACCCCCCATCGTGGAACAAGTTCTGCATGGTCACCATACGCGTTAAATCAGAGAACAAGGTAATGCAGTAGTTAGCACAATCTTCAGCTGATGCATTTCCTAACGGAGCAATGGCATCTGCGTAATCGTAAAAATCACCGAAACCTTTGATTCCTGTACCTGCCGTAGTTTTGGTAGGCGATTGAGAAACGGTATTGATACGTACTTTTTTATCCAAACCGTAGTGGTAACCGAAGCTACGTGCAATCGATTCCAACATCGCTTTGATATCGGCCATATCCGTGTAAAACGGGTATGTACGTTGTGCAGCCATATACGTCAATGCAACAACGCTACCCCAATCATTGATGGCGTCTAATTTCTTAGCAACGGCCAACATTTTGTGCAACGACATTGCCGATACATCAATTCCTTTTGCGAAATAATCGTAGTTTGATTCAGTGTATGGAATGTTTTTGCGGATGTTCACGCTCATTCCGATAGAATGCAACACAAAATCAATTTTACCGCCCAATACTTCCTGCGATTGAGTAAAGAGATTGGTTAACTCTTCTACGCTGGTAGCATCTGCCGGAATAATCTGAGAATTGGTTTTTTCAGCCAAGGCATTGATTTCTCCCATACGCATAGCGATTGGAGCGTTTGTCAACACAAATGTAGCCCCGTGTTCATGCGCTTTTTCAGCCACTTTCCAAGCAATGGAATTCTGATCCAAAGCCCCGGTAATGATTCCACGTTTTCCTTCTAATAATTTTGACATCTCAATTGGATTTGAGGCAAATTTAGGATTTAATTTGAGATAATCTCCTTGAATTGTCCCTCAACCAATCCGTAATACGGTTTTTCAGAGCCCTTATCGTAGACCACCTGAATGCGGTCGTCGCCAATCACAATTGTCATGGGTTGATTCGGTTCTTTCTGTTCAATGTAGTTATAGCCCTGATCGTTTAAATCTTCACCATACTTGCGAAATAAGTTCATGGTAATGGCTTTTCCATCGATGATTCCAATCAATAGTAAATCGATGATCGCCCCTTCCATTTTCACTTCGTAAACCTTCACCTGAATGTCATTCAAATCATTGAGTTCCCATTCGCCTATCACATTTACGGTATTCTCGATCCGTACCATGCATTTCACCGTTTGTGTTCCTTCTATGAGCGAAACCAAGGTTTGATATTCGTCTAAGTAAAGTCCTTTTGAATTGGGTTTATCTCCAACAGAAGTGAAGTCAGCAATGAGTTTTCCATTTCCTGAAACCTGAACGACCTCTTGAGCAGTTGCAGAAATTTGAAAAGTGAATACAAGTAGTAGTAGTTGGAATGCTTTCATAGGCTAAAATTCAAATTGCAACCCGTCATACGCAACATGCACATGCTTCGGCAACTCGCGTTCTATTTCAAGATGCGTGCCAAATAAGTGCGAAATATGTGTCAGGTAAGCCGCTTTCGGATTTACTTTTTCAATGAAATCCAAGGCTTCTTCCAGGTTAAAATGCGAAATATGTGGTTCTTTGCGCAATGCATTTATGATCAGAATCTCTACTCCTTTCAACTTCTCAATCTCGCTCTCTTCAACCGTTTTTGCATCTGTCACGTAGGCGAATTTCCCGAAACGAAAACCGAGCACAGCCATTTTATGGTGCATTACTTCTACCGGAATAACATTCAATCCATTGGGTAACACAAACGGATCAAGATTGATGATATTGACGTTGAGTTCGGGAACTCCCGGATAAGGAGCTTTGTCAAACGCATAATGATATTCACGATGCAACGCTTCTTCTACTTGCAGGGTGCAGTAAATCTCCATATCGCGGTTTTCACGGAAGTTAAACGCCCGTACATCATCCAAACCTGCAATGTGATCTTTGTGTTCATGGGTAAACAATACCGCTCGGAGCGATTTCACATTGGCGCGCAAGAGTTGCTGACGGAAATCAGGCCCTGCATCAATCACATAGTTTTCTCCTTCGTATTCGATTAATACAGAACAGCGCAATCGATTATCCCGAATATCGGTAGACGTACAGACATGACAATCGCAGGCAATCACCGGAATGCCTTGAGAAGTGCCCGAACCGAGTATGGTAATTTTCACAAAAGTGTTTTAACGAAGATACGATTTTAGCGTTTGCGGATTACCTGTACCAGTAAAATCCCCCAACCTATGATGAGCAATAACCCACCAATGGGAGTTATCGGTCCGAATACTTTTGCCAAACCACCCAACGACCAAACATCGCGCATGGTTAAACCATAAATGGAAACCGAAAAAAACAATACGCCGATCAATAAAAGACGATACACCCATTTGGTATCCAATTGGAATTGTTTTGCAATGAAAGGCAAGGATAAAAACGCTACTCCGTGAATGAGCTGATAACGCACACCGGTTTCGAATGAAGCCAAACGTTCCTGATCATGAATGATATTCTTCAATGCGTGTGCTCCGAATGCTCCTAGAATGATTCCTGTAATGAGTAAAACCAAGCCTGTAATAATCCATTTTCGTTCCATCTTTCAAAGTTAGGAAAGAAAAGCATTCGCCCGAAAAGGAAGTAAAAAGATCAGCTTAAAGACGAAAAATAGTCTGCCATCGGTTCAAAATAATTGTCCTCCCAACCGGCTCTGTAATGTTCATCGGCATCTGTCAAACCATTGTGCCGCAACACTAGTCGCGATCGTCCATTTTCCAAGGGAATAAACTCCAATACAATTTCAGAATCGGGTTGTTCGTCTGGAAAATCAGTGGTGCGCCATGCTTGTCTGATCTTTGTATTCGGAATCAATTCGATGTTTTTACCGGTAATGTATTCATCCCATGCCATAAACGAATCTCCTTCCCGATCGGAAACAGAAGCATCACCGCCCGTCATTGCCGCATGTTGATCACTATCCAACCATGCGTTATACAATGTGGCAATTGAAACAGGAAATTCAACCGATAACTCGATGGTCATCAATCAGCTTGTTTTGAAATCACATCCACTAAAACATAGCGAAATTGCGATTGATTCGGTTCAGGATTTTCAACACGTTCAATTTTCACGGTTACGTCATACACAAATCCTACTTCGTAATTGAATCCTTCTATTGATTGCGACAAGGTTTCCCAGTTATCTTTTCCGATAGACGATTCTTTTTGTACCTGAAAGCAGAGTGCTCCTCCGCTAACTCCATCACAATCTACTTGTGAAGACTGAATGCGCATTTTAATCACTTCTGAGCCTGAAAAAGTTGGGTTGGTTGACGGAGAACCTGCGTATACTACTGTTACCAACAGCAATAACGCAAACGATAGTAGAGCTTTCATAGTCGTATGTTTAATTAGTAGTAGCGAATATCGCTAAACGTATCTAGAAATTTAAGCAAATTGAACGGAAAAACCAAGCATTTTCAAATCTTTACGGATTTGTTTGATTTTGACTTATTTTCACTTTTTTGGAGATGCTTAATGTTTGATGCTAGATGTTTGATGGGAGTTGGCCTCTTAACTAAAGTTCTTCCTTCTATCTTAAGAAAGCTATCGTATATAGTATATCTTATCCAAAAGCCCATAAAAAATGGAAAACCGAATTGAGCGAGAAAAGTGTGAAATTTTAAAAGTGTACATGTTTAAAATTGGCAATTTTTAGAATTTTAAAAGAAGTCCATTTTTACTGGCCTACAGAACGAAAGTTTTATCAAAAAAACAACATCAAGCATCAAAAACCAGACACCCCACATCAAAAAAAAGCCACCCTTTTCAAGATGACTTTCCCGGTTCTAAACAAAACATTCTTTATTTATGCGCCTGCATGTATTTCTGAAATTCTTCTTTGTCCAAATCATACGTCAACAATTCCACCAAACGATTACCGTTCACTTTGTCGGTCATACGATCATACAAGTATTTACACATGTCAAATCGATCGGCATCAAACCCCAATTCTTTGATAATTTTAAAAGCTTGATCTGCAGAAACGCATTGTTGTTTCAATTCCTTTTCAATCATTTCACGCTTGTCAATATCAAACGTTTCCGCTTTCAAACGTGCAACAAATCCGTCAGTATCTGTCAACACACTTGTGCATGAATAGTTATTTCCGTAATAATTGCCATTTCCTTTGCCTGAACCCGATTTGTCATCCATTCCATTGCCCCCCATAGTGATTTGAGCAGAACCGTTCCCCGGATTACCCGATTGAGAAGATTGTGTGGTGGTAGTGGTTTGACCGTTTTCGGTAACCGTGGTGGTTTGATTGTAATTATGTGAGTCTTCGATAACTTGCCCGTTTTGGGTCACTGTTGTGGAAGAACTTGTGGTGGTGGTTGAAGAAGACGATGAAGTACTTGTTCCATTCCCCAATCCTGTACCGGAAACGTTCATATTTACACCAAATTGACCGTTCGGGTTATTCGGATCTGTCACGGTAGTGCTTGTAGACATTCCTGTTCCCTGGCCATTAGTGGTAGTAGAAGTTCCGCCCATCATCGGGTCGTTAACATTAATGTTGATGTTCATGCCAAACTGACCATTCGGATTGTTTGGATCTGTAACCGTTGTTCCTGAGGTAACTGTTCCCGATTGTGTGCCGGAAGTGCTGGTTCCCATTCCGTATTGTCCGCTTTGTGCGTTCGGGTCGGTTACAGTTGTAGAAGTTGAAACAGAACCACCTTGGTTTGAGTTGGAAGTTTGTGTACCTTGACCGGAAACAGCTGTTCCTTGTCCGTTTTGGTTTCCGTTACCATTTTGAGTGGATTGTCCGGAAGTCGATGCGTTTCCAAATCCATTGGTTTGCGTTCCTTGGTTTCCTTGCGTTCCCCCCATGGTAGCCGATTGATCGGAATAAATTGATTGGTCATTCGGACGGTACTGAATATTGGTCCCTCCTCCCGGATTCCCTTCATTCGACATGCCAAAATATTGCAACTTGCGTTTTTTTCCTTTGAAAACAACACGTGCCAAATAATCTCCGGCCTGGTCAATATAGATTTTCTTATTGATATCACCTGTTTTTCCATCAGCGAAAATCAATTTCACTTCGTATGAACCAGTTGTCATTCCACCGATTTTGATGTTGGTCAACGGCAATGAATTTTGACGAATTCCATTCATGACAACAAAAAATTGCTGACCGTTGTTGTTGAAAATTGTCATGGAAACGTTTTGTGCAAACGAAGCCATTGCAATAAGTAGCATTGAAAGAGTAGCGAATATTTTCATAATTTATTTTTTTGCAAGACGCATTACTAAGTTCGTGCCAAACCAACCTGAAATGCGCTTCTAATGCCGTGAAATTAAGGAAACGGCAACTATTTAACAAGGATTTAACGAATCAGTTGAGTAGCAACTGTGCATTTGCTTTGGCAGCTTCAGACAAGGAATCACCGCTCATTAAGCGCGCAATGGCATCCAATCGTTCGGTATCGCTGAGCTGATAAATGCGCGTAGTAGTTTCATTTCCTTGCGAGAATTTTGAAACTTCATATTGCTGTTGACCTTTGGCTGCAACCTGTGGTAAATGCGTAATGGCAAAAAGCTGAAGACGTTCGCCCATTTTCTGCAATAACTTGCCGATACGTAAGGCCACTTCACCGGAAACTCCTGTGTCAATTTCGTCTAAAATCAAGGTCGGCAACGATTTCAAATCACTCATTGTAGCTTGAACCGCCAACATTAAGCGCGACAATTCTCCACCACTCGCTGTTTTGTCAATTGGTTTGGGCGACATTCCAGCATTGGCACTAAACAACAATTGCACTTCCGTTAAACCGTTTTGGTCGAGTTGTGGCAATGATGTCACTTCAAATTTCAACTGCGCATCGGGCAATTTCAAATCGGCCATTAAGCCCAATAAGTGTTTTTCCAACTTCTTGGCAGATATCTCCCGTTGCTGGTGAAACGTTTGTGCAGTTTTTGTCAATACGCCTAAATCGCGTGTAATTTTCTGTGAAAGCAATTCTATTTGTCGTTCCAGTTCTTCGTTGCTTTCAAAGCGATTTTGGTACGATTCCATCAGCGCTACCAATTCTTCCTGCGATTGCACATGGTGCTTACGTAATAATTGATTGTAGCGATCAACGAGCTGCATCAAGGTAGCTTGTCGTTCCGGATCCAATTCCATCGATTCCAGTTGCGAGGAAGCTTCGTTGGAAATATCATCCAATTCGATCATCACACTCGCCAAGCGAGTAGCAAGATTTTCCAATTCCGGATCTACGTGCTTCCATTTGTCGACCAACAATCGAATTGAACGCACACCATCAACCGGACCGTTTTCGATCGTTAAACCGTTTGCCAATGCATCGTAAGCCAGTTTCAAGTCATCCAACTGACCAAAGCGCGCTAATTCCTGCTCGTAAGCCGTATAATCGTTTTGTGCGAAGTCGAGTTCTTCCAATTCCTCCAACTGAAAACGAATGTAATCTGATTCCTGTTGTTGTTCGATGAGCTGACGGCGCAATTGTTCCAATTGTTGCTGTTCTTTCCTGAAACGCTTGAAATCGGTTTGAAAACGGGTCACTTGATCTGCAATTCCGGCAAATCCGTCTAACAACGAAAGTTGGAAACCCGGTTTTTTCAATTCCAATGTTTGGTGCTGGCTGTGAATGTAAATCAACTGCTCGGTGAGTTCTTTCAATTGCGTCAGCTGCACCGGCGTATCGTTGATGAAAGCGCGCGATTTACCTTGAGCCGTAATTTCTCTGCGAATCACCGTTTCGGTTTCCCAATCAATGTCTTGTGATTCAAACCATTCTTTGTGTAAATCAGCAATTTGGAAAACAGCTTCTACAACCGTTTTTTTATCCGTATCTCTGATCACCGAATAGTCGGCACGTTCACCGAGAATTAAATTCAAGGCGCCCAGTAAAATGGACTTTCCCGAACCTGTTTCACCGGTAATGGAAGTAAATCCAGTCGAAAAAGCAATATCTGCACTGGCAATGAGTGCAAAATTCCGAATGGAAAGTTGAGTAAGCATCAGTTTAGAATTTCTTCGTAGTTAGAAGAGTTAGCAGGATCAATTCGTTTCAAAACGGTCACTACTTCCGTTTTTTCGGCTTGTGTAGCGTCTTTGTACAACTCTTTTAACTCGCGCAATTTGGCTTGAGCGAAGTTGAGAACGTTGACTGAATTGGGACGAGTTGCAGAAACTTTACTCAACTTATTTAGTGCAGCATAGATGTTTTTACGTCCCGTTTCTTTGTTTTCAAACAATAAATCCATTCCCTTGCGGTGGTATTCATACACACACTCACGCAATGGTTCAAACAATTGCTGCTGAATATTATCTGCCAGCCAATAACGGTTGCGTTTTCCTTGCTCGTTCGATTTCCAGCCTTTTCCGCCCGCAGCTTGTGCATTGGAAACAATTTGCTGTGCTTCGGTAAAATAAGGCGTTCCTCCTTTCAACGAAAACGAATCGTAATCCATTCCTATGATATAATAGGCATAGAATGCCAATACCGAAGTTAAGTTATCTCTGAATTGGTTTGGAGCGTAAATCAACACTGCATTTCTAGCGTAAGAAAACGTGATATCGTCGTCTTGAAAATTAAACAAGGTTGTATTGTACGAACCGTTGAATACCGGACGCGACGACTGAACCTGAAGCGAACCTTCGTACGTTCCCGGAGTTGGGATCGAGTTGATTTGCAATTGAATCTGGCAATTAATGCGTTCTTCTACCTTGAACTTGTCTTTGGTCCACTTGGTATTGTTCATCAATTCGTAAATGGTTTGCTTCAACTGCTCGAAAATCTCCTTTTCAACCGTGGTGATTTCCATACGTGAATCGTTGATAATTGTCACCTGACAATTAAGCTCCTGACTATACCCTGTGGTTGATAAAAACAATAGGGTTATGACTAATAGTTGTTTCATAGTATAATCTCTCTCAAAGCATTCAATAACTGTTCTGCAATTTCAGTTTTTGATTGTAACTCAAATCTAGTGATTTTATTGCTTTTAGTAATCAATTGAACGCGATTCGTATCACCACCGAAACCTACTCCTGCTTCGCCCATTTCGTTCAAAACAATGGCATCGAGTTGTTTTCGCTGCAATTTTTCCTGCGCATTTTCCAAACCGTTATTGGTTTCCAGTGCAAATCCTATCACGCATTGCGCTTCGGTTTTATTGGCTCCAGCCCAGGCAAGAATATCCGGATTTTTGATGAGTCGAATAACCAATTCATCGTCTTTTTTCTTGATTTTCTGTTCTGCTTTTTCGGCAGGACGGTAATCGGCAACAGCTGCTGAGAAAATACCGGCATCTTGTTGGTGCCATTCTTGCTGCACTGTTGTCAACAATTCTTCAGCCGATTGAATGTGAATCAAAGTCAAATTCGGATGCTCCAATTTGCATTGCGTTGGGCCGGTAACCAAGGTAACTTTTGCTCCTTTCTTCAAAGCTTGTTCGGCCAATGCAAATCCCATTTTACCGGATGAATGATTTCCGATAAACCGAACAGGATCAATTGCTTCGTAAGTAGGACCAGCTGTAATGAGGATCTTTTTTCCTTCGTAGGATTTATCCGTACTGAAATGTTGGTCTATTACCTGCAACAATGTTTCCGGCTCTGCCATTCGTCCATAACCTACCAATCCGGAAGCCAATGCTCCCGATTCGGCTGGAATAATGTGAGCGCCATCTTGCTCCAAACGTTCCAAATTTCGGGTTGTAGTAGGATGTGCGTACATATCCAGATCCATTGCCGGAGCGATATACACCGGACATTTTGCACTTAGGAAGGTCGCTAAAAGAAAGTTGTCGGAAAATCCGTTTGCCATTTTGGCCAATGAATTGGCGGTTACTGGAGCAAACAACATTACATCTGCCCACAAGGCCCATTCCACATGATTGGTCCACGCACCTGTTTTGGCATCGTAAAAATCAATCGCAACGGGATGTTCTGAAAGGGTGGAAACGGTAAGCGGGGTAATAAAATCAGAAGAGGCAGGAGTCATCATACATCTGACTTCTGCCCCTTGTTTTTTTAATAGGCGTATGAGCGATGCTATTTTATATGCTGCTATGCCACCTGTAATTCCAAGCAACACATGCTTTCCATGCATCGACATCTGAATTTATTCTTCGATTTTACGAACGTAAATGCTATCGTCTTTCAATTCTTCAATAGCAATTGCTACCGATTTCGGCAATTTCTCGTAGTAACGTGAAATTTCAATTTGCTCACGGTTTTCGAAAATCTCTTCCAAATTATCTGTAGAAGAAGCAAACTCTTGCAATTTCGTAGTCAGTTCTTCTTTCATAGAAGTGCTGATTTGATTGGAACGTTTTGCCAACACTACGATCGACTCATAGATGTTTCCGGTGTTTTTTTCCAAATCAATAGTGTCGCGTGTTACGGTAGAACGTTCAGCATTCGTGTTTTTGAAACTCATTTCTTCTGATTTAACTCATTTTTAAGGGGTGGTCTTCGGCACTACGATAGCGTCAAGTTTCCCCAAATAATTATCGAATTCGCGAAGATAGGTAGATTCCGGAAACTCTGCAAGAAAAATGGTGTATCTTTCTCTGGTTTTCAGAATACGCTCTTCCAATCGTTTATCCACACTGTTGATCGTTAACAGGTAAGAATTGCGCAATAAAATGGCCGACACCTCTTCGCGGTAGCTTGAAATCGGATAACTTTCCAAAAACGCTTCCGCAGCAACAGTAGCTGCACGGTAATTGTCTGTTTTGGCATACAACCGAATATTAAGAACGTCTTTGGTTTCTAATTTGAAACGCAATTTATCCATTACCTGATTGCACGTATCCAGCCAAACCGATTCAGGATAACGGCTGATAAAATTCTGTAATTCATTCAATGCAGCTTCGGTTTCACTTTGATCGAGCGACGGTTCCGGACTGTTTTGCACAGCGCACAAGGCAGACAGAAAAAAAGTTTCTTCGCATTTTGGTGAAAACGGAAAACGTGAACCGAACGCACTGAGGTAATAACTGGCCATGTACCAATCTTCTTCGGCGTAGAATGCTTTCCCCAAACGGTAATAAGCCACTTCGCCTTCAGCAGATTTTGGCATGCGCTGATATACTTGCTCATACAACGCTACCGACCGGTCAAACTGACCTTTATCGTATAACGAGTTGGCTAATTCGAATTTTTCGGTGTAATCATCTGACTTCAAGATGCGGTTGTAACTGCTACAAGCACCTAAAATCAGTAAAAAAGTAAGGGCAATCAATAACTTCATAGGTCACAAAAATAGCATAATTGCTGACACAAAATCTTTAAATTTTCACAACAAACGCCCTGCCTTAATTTCCATTAGGTGCAGAAGACGCTCTATCGAACGCAGATTTTCTTGAATGTAAACGTCAGTTAATCCTAATAATTGTTCTGTGGAATGATCAGTATTTTCCAACTCGGGGTTGAAACGGAAATACACCAACTTGGAATCTTTTTTGGCAAGTTCAACCAATGTATCATGCTGTTCTTCGGCTTGCAATTCTTCAATAGATGCCGCTTGTGATTTCCCCGTTCCAATACTGATCAACACAATGGGATCATCCGGATAAAAGACCCGGGCATATTGAAAAGCCAGTTTTGACGGATTTTTAGTTGTGAGCGCACCATCGGCCAAGCGTTTATTGCCGATCAACACCGCTTCTAAGAATCCGGGCATCGCACAACAAGCCTGCATCATTTTTGCTACACTGATTTGTTGAATGTGATGCTGTGAATCGGTGAACAAAAACGGTTCGTCTTTATCCAAGTCATAGCTCACAAACAGAAAATGTTTGCGGATTTGCCCCAATGTGAGATCACCGTAAAAATGTTCTAACAGGAAATTGAGTGGATGAACAGAGTGTGAACTTTTCGGAGAATCGAAGAAGTGTTCTCCTCGGTGCAAGTATAAATCGGTTATTTCCGTCGGACTGTGTTTCCTGCCTCCTACTCCAGAAACAGCCAAAGCTCCGGCAATGATGGCACTCGTGCTCGTTCCTCCATAAACGTCTACCCAAGAGGATAAATGAGCGTCTGGAACATAGGCATTCAGTTGCTCCTCCAGGAACGATAAGATGCGAAGTGGAATGATTCCTTTTTTTCCTCCGCCATCAATGGAAACAACAACTCTGTATTTGCACGACATGCAGTAATTTACGCATTTTTTCCGCTGAAATCAGAAAAAGATGTGTAAACCACTGATCTTAATGAAAATTAACGAATTCGGCGCGAACTTATTTAACTCGAACCGACTGACCTACTTGTAATGTTTTGGTTGGACGCATACCATTCAAACTGCACAAACGGGAAACGGTAGTGTTATGACGAACCGCAATTTCGGAAAGTGTATCACCCGGACGCACTTTGTAATACTTACGTCCTGCTGTAGATTCCGTTTTGCGAACAGAGGCAATGGATTCACCATGCTCATCATCAGCAACTGCATTTTGGTCGGTAGGTTTTGCACCCGGACGGAACAAGTTTTTGTGAACCAACAAGTTTTCGTCTTTCATTTCCTTCTTGTTGAAGTCAATGACCTGCTCAGGATTCATCGCAGCATCGTAGAAACGTACTTCAAAGTGAAGGTGAGCACCAAACGAATGGCCTGTATTTCCACCCAAACCGATGGGATCTCCTGCATTTACTTCCTGATCGGGAGCAACCAAATGTTTACTTAAGTGAGCGTAAAACGTTTCCAAACCGTTGTGGTGACGAATGATAACCAAGTTTCCAAATCCACCGTCGTTGAACTTCGCATAACGAACTTTACCCGACCATGCAGCTACAACCGTATCTCCGATTTCCAAATCCAAATCGATTCCGTTGTGGTAACGACCATTTCTGAATCCGTAGCGCGATGTTACTACTCCTGGTACCGGAATCACAAATTCACTGTGTAATTCGTCGGCCAAACACATCCAAAGGGTATCGCGCAGTTTCATCAAATCGTTGCCACGATCGGAAGTATAGCACACGTTGTTGTCCCAGGTTTGTACAAACCCAAGGGTTGAGTCACTGTCAATTAGGTCGTGGAGATCATCGTTCATGATACCGTTAAAGGCTTCGTCTTCAAGGTATTTCCAGGTGCGGTTTGAATAAACAACCATCGTGCCTTCCGGCGTTTTGATAGTGTCTATCACAGACTGCGCAAAACTGCTGAGCGAAAATAAGCTGATGGAAAAGAGGAAAATAGCTTTCATTTCAGGATGTTTTAATCACTGGTTTGTGGGTTCGATGGCAAATATACTACAAAAAAAACGGTTCTCTTTGCTCAAAGTGCCTTGTCTTATGAAGATTGGAATGTCGATAAGCGCTTGATTACGACTAATCTTTGCCATCAACTTCGGCAATGAATAAATCGTAGAACATACTTTCATTGGGGTCTACGAGGTCGAGGTAACCTTTTTTACCGTAGGCCTGATCAGCAGGAACGATGATCCAGAGTTTATCGTACAATTTAGCATTAATTAACG
>JBILJP010000056.1:0-18458 GCA_044377135.1 Fluviicola sp. | reverse complement strand
ATTTGGTGCTATGACGGCTATCATCGCAAAGCAAGGAATTGAAGTCTTAAATACCTATGTGATTTTCATAGCCGAATTCTATGGCGGTTTGTTACTCTTGTGGGGCATTTTGTTCATTGCCGGTTTCCTGGTGATCAAAAAACGTGTTTTCGGTTTATTTAAACGGATCAAAGATCCGGTATTGATCGCCTTCAGTACTTCAAGTTCAGAAGCAGCTTTCCCGAAAACCATGCAGGAATTGGAAGACTTCGGTTGCGATAAAAAGATTGTGAGTTTTGTATTGCCACTCGGTTATTCATTTAACCTCGACGGAAGTATGATGTACATGACTTTTGCGTCCTTGTTTATTGCTCAGAGTTACGGTATGGATTTAAGTATCGGAACCCAAATGACCATGTTGTTGGTATTGATGCTCACGAGTAAAGGAATTGCCGGCGTGCCGCGTGCATCGTTGGTAGTAATTGCCGGAACCTTGGCTTCATTCAATATTCCGGAAGCAGGTTTGGCTTTACTTCTTGGAATTGATCCGCTATTGGATATGGGAAGAAGCGCCACCAATGTTATCGGAAACAGCGTTGCAACAGCGGTGGTGTCTAAATGGGAAAATCAGCTTAAAACCGATTAAATGGGTTCTATTTACGGCCAAATCTTTCGTTTGTCTTCGTTCGGTGAATCGCACGGAGTAGGAATAGGTGGTGTAATTGATGGTGTCCCGGCAGGATTTGCGCTTGACTTCGAAGCTATTCAATTGGAATTGGATCGCCGTAAACCCGGACAATCTGCTATCGTTACCCAACGCAAAGAAGCCGACGAAGTGGAATTTTTCTCCGGTATTTTCGAAGGAAAAACCACAGGAACGCCTATCGGATTTCTGGTGCGCAATACCAATCAGAAGTCGGAAGATTATAACGAAATGAATGCGGCTTTTCGCCCGTCACACGCCGATTTTACCTATCAGCAAAAATACGGCATTCGCGATCCGAGAGGTGGCGGACGTTCCAGCGCGCGGGAAACCATTGCCCGTGTTGTGGCCGGAGCAATTGCCAAACAATTATTGACCTCAATCGGAGTGCGCATTGATGCGTTTGTAGATCAGGTGGGTTCTATCCGCTGGGAAGGAACATGGTCGGCCGATTTGGCTCAGGTGCGCGAAAGCAATGCAGTTCGTGTTCCCGATATGGAAGCTGCCCAACAAATGGAAAACCTCATTCGCGAAGTACGTAAAGACGGTGACACCATTGGTGGTTGCGTTCGTTGCGTGATTACCGGAACTCCCGCAGGCTTAGGTGAACCAGTCTTTGATAAATTACACGCCGAATTAGGAAAAGCCATGTTATCGATCAATGCTGTAAAAGGCTTTACGATCGGCTCCGGATTTGAAGGTGTTGAAATGCGCGGTTCTCAGCACAATGACGCGTTTACAGTAGGTGGCGCAACGCTTACCAATCATTCGGGAGGAATTCAAGGCGGCATTTCTAACGGTATGCCCATTGATTTCAGAGTGGCATTTAAACCTGTGGCTACCATTATGACCGAACAGCAAACCATTGATACGAACTTGGAAGAAACGACTTTAACAGGCAAAGGAAGACACGATCCGTGTGTGGTGCCAAGAGCAGTTCCTATTGTAGAAGCAATGGCCGCAATGGTGATTCTGGATTTTTACTTACGACAAAAAGCTACTTTTTAATGCACCTATTGGGAATCATTCGAAAAGGAATCAATACAAAATGGTTTTTCGCGGTTTTTATGATCACCCTGGCAGTGACTTTCGGAACAAAATCTGATCGTTATTTCGGGTGGACCAACGTGCAAGCCAAAAAAGGCGAACCCATTCTTTCCGACGGTGCAGGTTACTATGCTTACTTACCGCAATGGTTCATATACAAAACATCCAACTTTGAGTTTCTACCTGCAGTGAAAGCTGGGGACACACTCAATTACAAATTTTCCCGATTTGGGGATAACATAACGTATGACGCGCAAGGAAAAGGCACCAATAAGTATTATACAGGTACCGCTTTTTCGATGATTCCGTTTTTTGCGGTGGCGCATATTTATGCTAAAAACTCTTGGTTCTTAGACGACGGTTACAGCAAACCCTATCAATTCATGGCCAATTTTGCCAGTGTCTTTTACATGCTTTTCGGTTGTTTGGGAATTTATTTTCTCTTGAGGCGTTACCACATTGATCGGATCTTTATTGCAATTGTGCTGTGCATGCTGGTATTTGGAACGGATGTCAGTTATTTCACTTATGTATTGACGCCGTTTTCGCATGTGTTTTCTTTTGCGATTGTGGCCTGGATGTTACTTTATGCCAAGAAATGGGCCGATGAACATTCAGCTAAAAACTTCATCGTGTTTTGTCTGTTTTTAGGCTGGGCGGTTATGATTCGTCCCACAAATATTCTTGTGTTGGCATTCGTGCCGTTTATGTTTACCGGAACACAATTGTTTTTCTTGCGGTTAAAACAGCTGTTCACAAAGCAATGGAAACACTTGTTGTTAGGATTAGGAGTGTTTATGTTATTCCTCGGATTTCAGTTGTGGAATGTACACAACCAAACAGGCAATTTTTCACTCAATACCTACACCACAGAAACTTTCGAATTCTGGAGCAATCCTAAAATCTGGGATGTGTTGTTCAGCTGGAGAAAAGGATTGTTCATTTTTGCTCCGGTACTCTTCTTGTTGATTCCGGGTTGGTATCTATTGTACAAACACCAGCGAAACTTATTTTGGGGAAGCATCGTCTTTTTTGCTTTGTTCACCTACGTGACCGCATCATGGTGGTGTTGGTGGTACGGCGGTGGTTTAGGCATGCGTCCTTACATCGATGTGTTATCTGTTTTTGCAATTCCGTTGGCCTTCTTGTTGCAACAATCCAAATGGTATGTCAACACGCTTACAGTATCATTTGTGTTACTCACCACATGGATGTATCAGGTGTATGAGTACCAGATGAAAAACAACATCTTGCATTACGACAACATGACGTACGAGCAATTTGCCCGTGTGTTCATGAAAGAAGATTTGCGGTTTGGCTGGAGCTTGCATTTGCAATACGAATCGCTGCCAACAGAAGGTTTTGTTACCATGAAACAACCTTCGTTCATGATGTACAACGAACCGATGCCACAAAATCGTTACTTCAAGTTGTTGGGGTATGATTTTAATGACAATCCGCAATTGATGATTTACACCGATACGACCTATAAATCCAATCATTTCGGCGCGAAAGTCACCGGCGAAGTGTATTTGTATTCCGGTGAAACCAATCCTACTATAGAAGCTGAATATTTCAAAGACGGAGTGGCTTTCAGAAAAGGTCAGTTTTTCATCGGTCAGTTTATTCCGGAAACCGAGAAATTGTGTCCAATCGAAGTTGAATTTTATCCCGGTTTAACTTATGCCGAGTTCGATTCCATTCGCATTCAGTTTTTTGAAGGTAATACCTTTACGGGGGTGAAGTCGTTGAAGATAAAGGAATTGATTTTTGAGTAAATTCACCACAAAGGCACAAAGTTTTTTTGAAGGATAGACTTGTTAAGGACACAAAGAGGTTCTGTCTAAATCCCTTTGTGCTCTTTTAACACGTCAAATTAAACTTTTTCTTTGTGCCTTTGTGTTGAAAAAAAAGAGTTTCAATAAATTGTTACTCCAAAACCTTAACTGTGAATATTCGTTAAATCACCTTGCATTTGTTAAAAAAATCGGTTGCTCCCTCGGTTTCGCTGACTAACTTTAAAGCATGGAACGCAAAAAAATAGTCATCATAGGTGGCGGCTTTGCGGGATTGAATGTCGCCCGTAAATTAGCAAAAGCAAATTGTGACATTCTGTTGGTGGACAAACAAAATCACCACATGTTTCAACCGCTTTTCTATCAAGTGGCCAGTGCCCGATTAGAACCTTCGAGCATCTCTTTCCCTTTTCGTGCTTTGTTTCGCAGATCGAAAAATGTCGATTTCAGGTACGCTACCGTAACGGCCGTAAAACCCGATAAAAACGAGATTGAAACCTCCATGGGTACGATTCCTTACGATGAATTAGTCATAGCAACAGGTTGTCGCACCAATTTCTTCGGAAATAAAAACGTGGAAAAGTACGCCATGGCGATGAAATCTACCCAGCAGACCATTCACATTCGCAACACCATTCTTTCCAAATTCGAAAAAATCATCTTTGTAGATGACGATGAAAAGGAAGAACTGATGAATCTGGTGATTGTAGGTGCTGGTCCAACCGGTGTTGAATTGTCTGGCGCTTTCGCTGAAATGCAGAAAAATGTTCTTCCCCGCGATTACCCGCATTTTGATTTTTCTAAACTGAAAATCATTTTGCTGGAAGGAAGCCCGAATACACTCAATGCTATGGGAGATGCTTCCAGAAAATGGTCGCGAACATATCTGGAGCGAATGGGGGTGGAAGTACGGACTTCAACAGTGGTGGAAGATTATGATGGTCATGATTTGAAACTCGTTAACGGTGAAATGATTCCGACACAAACCGTTATTTGGGCAGCAGGTGTTACCGGAAATACCATTCCGGGAATGGATGAAACAATCATGGTGCGCTCGCGTTACCGTGTGAACCGTTTTTCGGAGGTAGAGAATCACCCCAACATTTATGCGATCGGAGATATTTCGTACATGGAAACGCCGAACTATCCGCAAGGACATCCGCAGTTGGCCAATGTTGCGATTAATCAAGGAAAAACCTTAGCCAAAAACCTTCAACGCAAATGGACCAATAAAGAACAAGTTCCTTTTGAATACAAAGACAAAGGATCTATGGCAACCATTGGTAAACACAAAGCTGTAGTCGAATTGCCCGGTTTTAAATTTCAGGGGTATTTTGCCTGGATGGTTTGGATGGTGTTGCACCTGATGCTCATTTTAAGTGTTCGCAACAAATTGGTGGTGTTCTATAATTGGGCGTGGAGTTACTTTACCGGAGACAGTTCCCTGCGATTGATTTTACGCGATGAACGCGATCGGGAAGCATTGCGTCGAAACGATTGAAAGAACCAACTTTTTTAAGTGAAAACAGAAATTGAATACTTGAATTCACAGAATTGAATTTCGTTGAATGGTTGTTATTCAGTAGGTTAAATCGTTGGTGCTATCATTTGAATGAATAGTGCTACTCGTAGCAAATCAGGTCTCTTATCATTGTAGCATAATCATTAAAACAAAATGCTATGACGAATAACAGGCCCACATTCAAAGCTCATTACGACAATTTTATCGGTGGAAAATTTGTACCACCCGTTAGCGGCGAATATTTCGATAACATCAGTCCGATAGATGGTAAAGTATTTACCAAAGCTGCACGTTCAGGAAAAGCAGATGTAGAATTGGCATTGGATGCTGCACACGAAGCGTTTGCAACCTGGAGTAAAACCTCGGCTGCTTACCGTTCGGGAATTCTCAATAAAATTGCCGACGTTATGGAAGCCAACCTACAAACCTTGGCAACCATTGAAACCATTGATAACGGAAAAGCCATTCGCGAATCGGTGAATGTAGATTTGCCTTTGTGCATAGATCACTTTCGTTATTTCGCAGGTGTCATTCGCGCTGAAGAAGGTTCTATTTCAGAACACGATGAAACAACGGTAAGTATTTGTTTGCATGAACCACTTGGTGTTGTTGCACAAATCATTCCGTGGAATTTCCCGCTATTGATGGCGACTTGGAAAATTGCACCTGCACTTGCTGCCGGATGTTGCGTTGTGGTAAAACCTGCTGAACAAACGCCTACTTCGATTATCTGTTTGATGGAAATGCTTGCAGATATTGTTCCTCCTGGAGTTATCAATATTGTTTCCGGTTTCGGGCCTGAAGCAGGAAAACCTTTGGCTCAATCGTCGCGCGTATCGAAAGTATCGTTTACAGGTGAAACTACTACCGGAAGATTGATCATGCAATATGCTTCGGAGAATCTGGTTCCGGTAACCATGGAATTGGGTGGTAAATCCCCGAATATTTTCTTCCCGTCTGTTGCCGATGCCGACGATGACTTTTTCGACAAAGCAGTAGAAGGTGCCGTATTGTTTGCGGTAAACCAAGGTGAAGTTTGTACGTGCCCTTCACGAATTTTGGTACACGAGAGCATTTACGACAAATTCATGGAGAAGGTAGTTGCGCGCACAAAAGCCATTAAAATGGGAAATCCGCTTGACAGCGATACCATGATGGGAGCACAGGCATCCAACGATCAGTACGAAAAAATTCAAACGTACCTGAAATTGGGTAAAGAAGAGGGAGCTGAGTTGTTGTGTGGTGGTGATATCCAACGTTTAGACGGCGATTTATCCGGCGGTTACTACATTCAACCGACTTTGTTTAAAGGAACCAATAACATGCGCATTTTCCAGGAAGAAATTTTCGGACCAGTTGTTTGTGTTACCACGTTTAAAACAACCGAAGAAGCCATTGCCATTGCCAACGATACCTTGTATGGTTTGGGAGCTGGTGTTTGGACACGCGACGCACATGAATTGTATCAAGTTCCACGAGCTATTCAAGCTGGTCGTGTTTGGGTGAATTGCTACCATGCTTATCCGGCACATGCTCCGTTTGGTGGATACAAAAAATCCGGTTTCGGTCGCGAAAATCACTTGATGATGCTAGGACATTACCGTCAAACCAAAAACATGCTGATTTCTTACAGCAAACAAAAATTAGGTTTCTTCTGATAGAAACAAGATAAACGAATGTTTCACTCGCAAACCGGCAGGATCTTGTTCTTGTCGGTTTGTTTCATACACTAGATGATGGTAGCACGTGTCACAATTAGTAAAGAAGCGTCTGAAGTTGTTCACACCTTGCGCGAAAAATTCGGTGAGTTGATGTTTCATCAAAGTGGTGGCTGTTGCGACGGTTCGCAGCCCATGTGTTTCGAAAAAGGCGATTTTAAGGTCGGAAACAGCGATGTGTGCATCGGAACTATCGACGGTTGTGCTTTTTGGATGAGCAAAGATCAGTTTGAGTATTGGAAATTCACGCAATTACACATTCACCTCACAGAAGGCAGAGGATCGAGTTTTTCACTGGAAATACCAATGGGCGTGCGTTTTATTACACAATCGCGGTTGTTTACGGATGAAGAACTGACTGATTTGGAACCCCTGACTTTTGCTGAAGATTGAGCATTATTTTTTGTGCAATAGTTGCTGGTATTGCTTCGGCGTCATGCCTTCGTAATGCTTGAACACACGAATAAAGTAATTGCTGTCTTCAAACCCCGATTCATACGAAACGGTTTTAATGTACATGCTTTTATCGGTGAGGTATTGCTTGGCTAGTTTTATCTTTTCAAGAATGATAAATTCAATCGGGCTGATACCTAACTCTGTTTTAAACAAACGGTAAAGCGATGAAGTGCTCATTCCCGTTTTCTCGGCAATTGTTTTTAAGTTGATCTTTCCGCGGATATTCTCGCGAATAGTAGAAACGATTTGAGTAAGGTACGGATTCATTGTTTTCAGGTTGTCTTCCTGAAGTCCTTTTTGCATCTGGAGTTGAACGATTTTCACCAATAATTCCTGCAACGAAAGATCGGCCAATGTATCTTTGAAGATAGACGTACTTTGACAAATCCCGATGATTTTACTGATGATTGCCGACATTTCAGCATTGTTTTCGAAGAAAAAATTATCGCTGTAGAGTTGCCAGAAATTGCGATCGCCTTGTTGCGGGTATTTTTCGTTGAGAAAGTTGAGCGTATCGGTAATTTTTTGGTTGTCGATAGCCAGTGCAAGGCATTGAGTCGGGTTGTCAAACGACGCTTCCGGAAAATCGATTTTCATTTCAATATTCGACGGAATGATCACCGATTCGCCCGGTAAATAATCAAACCCTTCCTGATCGAACAAATGCATCACTTTTTTACCGCGAAGCATACTCGTAACCACCAAATCGTTGAATTTCAGTGAAACCAGTTCCGATTGCTGATAGGTTTCAAATAAGTTAAGCTCACAATGTTCTAAGTTGTAAATAGTTCTGTTCTCAATCAACGTTTTGAGCGAGTGCTGATTGGTGAGAGCCGGAACGAATGGTACAACCTTTTGTGACATAGACGATTGAATCTAATGTGTTTTCAACGTGAAAAACGAATTAACTAATGTACACATTTTTACGAAGTTGGTTTGATTTCAAAGGTTTTTTAGACGAACAAGGATCAAATGCTCATCAGTATTTTGAGACCTTCGTCGGAATCACCAAATCGATTACCGGCGTATCGCTTTCAAGTGTTGCAACGGTTTTGAGGAGCACCAGATCTCGCTTTGATTTACCGACCAAATAAAATTTCAAGGGTTCACTCTGAGCGTACGTATCTAAGAAAGTCATTTCGTATGAACCGTCTTGCTTGGTAATAGCATTCGCAATGGTTTTCCCACCGGTTTTCAGAATGATTTCTTTGCCGGATACAGTACCTTTTTCTGAACTTAACCGTCCGGTGATGTAAACATTTGTAGTTAATACGAATGATATGAAAAGGTTGAAGAGAATTGATAGTACCATTTGACGCTAATGTGGAATGATGTTTAATTAATTCTAGTTATTAATTGGGGGGTCAAGTAAGATTCAATGATCAAAGCTAATGATCCGCACTACTTTCCATTGTCCGTCCTTTTTTTGCCAGGTATGCACAAACTGAAAGGTACCGCAATCATCTTTACCGTTTTCCTGATGACAAAAGCGATGTCTTCCTAATTGAACGGCACCAAATTCCTTGATTGGATAAACTTCCATGCTACCTTCAATCAAAACCCGTTTTAATCCGGTATGTTGGTTGCGTTCAAAGAGCGATTTGAAATTGTCCATTGTTTGCTGATAATCGGTCAATCCACCTTTATCGTGGTAAAACTCTAAATCTTCTGAAAAAACGGTAGCTAATTTTTCGATGTCCCGGGCGTTAAACGCATCGAATAAAACGCTGTCCATATGTGCAATTTCATCATAAAGATCTTTTGAAACCGGGATGTATTTTGGTACGGCAATCGTATCACCAACAATTGGCAAAATCGGTTGCTGTGGCTGCGTAGCTTGGTTTTCACAACTGAGAAAAGCGATGATACTTAAACAAAAAAGGAGGAATTTAACTTTCATTTTCAATACTAATTCGGTTACTTTTCCTGCAACGCCGGAAAATTGGTTAAGGTAATATTCTTAAGTTTCCCGTTGCAGTTTTTTACGATTTTGCAAACCAGTGAGTTGCTGTTTCCGGGGGCGTTACCAATTCTGATCTTCAACAAACAATCGTCGCGTTGATCGATGAATTCATCCACCAAGTAAAGTTCGCCATTTTCCTCATCCGATTCTGAACCCAGGAAAAAGCCTGATGAAAGATCGGCGGTTCCTTTCTGATTATGGTGCGATTTACCAAATTCAACCATTTCTAAGACATAACTTACCGTTGAATAATTGATGCGTTTAACCCGCAAGGCAATGGCTAGTTCACCCTTACGACCGGTAAATTGAATTTCATCGCCCAATTTCACGCTTTGAGGAAAAAGAATCGTGTCTTGGTTATCTACAATCAACAGCGAATCTTCCAGGTTGAATTTTCGAAAACCGGTGCTTTCACGCAATCCGGCAATAAACGCAGCAGAATAATCGGCTGTGTTTTTCACCACAACTGTTGCTTTTCGTTGTGGATCGGTTGAAGGTGTATCCGATTCAAGTTGGCTGAATTCGGGACGCGGTTTCACCGGTTGCATAATTGCTTCGTGACGGGAAGGTTGTTCTTCTTCCGTACAACGAATCAAGCCGAAAAGTGAAATCACGATAATCAGTAAACCAAAGGCTTTTACCCAGACGAACGTTAATAATGGCTTTCTTGCTTTCATTTGATGCGTATTTTGGTTGTTTCCAACTCTTTTTTCATGCTGAATGCGCAGTTGATTAGTTGGTTTACAAGTGCAGAATCAATAATTGTTGAAACGGTTTTTCTTCCGGCACTTTTTCTGAATTTCCATGTTTTTCCGAGTTCAATAGTGTACAAGGTATCTGTGTAAAACATGTTGTTCTCGTCAATATCCTTTTCATCAGGATACTTGATATTGTACTTTTCCCAGTCTGCGAAATGTTCTCTGTAAACGATTTTTACAGGTTGATTGTTTTTCCAATCAATATACCGACTAGAGTATCCGAATTCGCCACCAAAAGTGGATAATATAGAAACCAACTCTTTTCCGGAATAGTATCCATTTAAATCGCCACCGCAAAACGACATATTCGGGTATGCAAAATGCGTCAGTTTCCCGTTTTGCTCAAGCAATTGAATATCTTGTTCTCGTTGTTTGATCTCTGAACTGGTTAGCCCATTCGGTTGCAATTTCGTTATGGTATCTGATTCGGTTACAGGTTCTTTTTTCTTCGGTTTAAGAATCGTTGTTTTTTCCTGTAATGGCGCCATCGAATCTGGTGTTTCAGAGCATGCAACCAACACAGTACAAAGAATCAGGAAGATGGCAACAGTTTTCATGAGCAACAGTCTTATCTCACTAAATTACGGTTTTACGACGCACGTTGGCTGATGTTCAACAGTGAAGTTCAACGAATTGGCAATAAAACACAATTCGTTTGCTTTGTGATGCAATTCATTGGCTTTTTCTACCATGGAAGCATCAGAAACGGTAACAACAGGGCAGAGGGTTACGGCCGAAAAACGACCTCCGCTATTTGGTGTTTCGACCATCAATCCCTTAGCAGTATCGCGGTAATCAATGACCACCACGCCAGCTTCAGCGCATAAATGCAAGTACCACAGCATGTGGCAGGAAGAAATGGAAGCGAGCAATAAATCTTCTGGATTGTACTTGGTTTTGTCGCCACGAAAAGCCGGATCGGAAGAACCTGACAGATTAGGCTTTCCTTCAGTTGAAACAGTGAAATCGCGTTCGTAGTCGCGGTAACCAGTGGTTCCCAGTCCGTTGTTTCCAGTCCATTGAATGGTGGTTTGATAGCGGTGTTGTTTTTTAGTCATGATAAGTGATAAATAGTTGTCATTTCGAGCGCAATGGGAATTAGATCAATGTGGTAAACCACATTTTAATTGCGGTAACTCACATTTAACATTTCATCCTAGTGATTGAAATACACCTTAACTACATTGGTATACAGGGTTTTATTTTTTTTCAGTGAAATAAAAGCAAGACTTACTGTCAGATTATTTGACATCGATTCTCCAAAACAAGTTAAAATTAACCTGTCTAAAGTACTAATTACTATTAACCCTAATAAAGATTCACATGAGAAAAAAGTTTATCCTATTAGCCACTATGATTATTGGAGTTAATTACTTCGCATTTAATCAAGAAAACGAATTACCAGATGCAGGAAATGTTGGAATTGGAACAACGAATCCGCAAAGCAAACTAGATGTAAAAGGGAACGTAAATATTGATTCTACGCTAATAATCGGAGATTCTCTAACCGTCAATAGCAATGCCCGAATTTCAGAAGATCTTACAGTCACAGGAAATGCCTTTTTTAAATCAAGTGCTTCCATTGTTAAAGACCTTGATGTCTTTGGATTTTCAAATTTAATGAACACAAAAGTGTCTGGAACACTAACTGTAACAAATATTGAAGAAGCGATAGGATTCGACGCTACCGACTTATTGCTTGTGAGATCTGATGGTTCGATTTTGAAATCAGGCATTGGTGCTGTTTCTGAAGCTTCTTATTCTAAAACATGCTCAGCCATAAATGGGATTTATTATAATCCAACTTGGAACAACGGACCAAATAAGATATTTGTAGAATGCCCTGAAATATTTGTTGGAATCGGAACATCGACACCAGCCTACAATTTAGACGTTAGAGGTGTGGGGTATTTTTCAAATTCCATTCGCGTTGGAAATGTCCAAACTTCGACTTTTGCCAATGCTGCTCTCATTGAAGGTGAACGAATAGCCGCGCATACAAATCCACTAATACGTTTGTCAGTAAGAAATACCGATGGCACTAATGATGTGCGATTTAAAGTTGAAAATGATGGATTGGTCTATTGTACAGCCTTAAAAGTTCGCCTTACTGATGATATTCCAGTTCCCGATTATGTTTTCAAACCTTCCTATAAACTAATGCCAATAAGCGAATTGAAAATATTCGTAAATACGAATAGCCATTTACCAAACCTTCCTAGCGAAAAACAGATCAGAGAAGAAGGATTGTCAGTGGATCAAATGCAATTAAAACTTCTTGAAAAAGTAGAAGAATTGACGTTGTATATTATCCAATTGAGTGAACAAAACGCGACCTTAAGTGGTGAAATTTCTAGTCAACGAATCGAGTTTGAAAAGGAATTGGAAGCGCTTAAAAACCAACTCAATTCAAAATAAGCCACTATGAAGTATATTAAACAACTTATACTGTTGATGGCTTTGATTTGGTCACCAAAAGTATTTGCCGATCATTTGGCAGGAGGTCACTTCGAATATAAATATCTTGGGAACAATCAATATCAAATCGATTTCTTTTTCTTGAGAGATTGCGCTGGTGTAATCGTAACTGACAATCCACTACTATATGTGAGAAACACTTGTACTAACAGCTGTACTGAAGTCGCTAGCATGGAGCAGGTTGGTTCTTCTGACGTCGTTGATTATGGTTGCGGGAATACCTGTCTTCAACTAAATGACAGACCCGGCTACAGACTATTGAGATTTACAAAAATCCTTACTTTATATTCTACTCCATGTTCTGAGTATATAATCTCCACTGCAATAGATGCGAGAAATGATGTTGATTTTTGTTCAAACGAATCATGGTATTACAACTACATAAGAATCAACACTTCGGTTTCAAACGACTCTCCAACCATGTCAGGAGCCAATGTTGCTCTTGGATGTAGAACATATTTATCAGAGCCACTTTATACCGTTAATCAAACAAATGGTGATCAAATAGTATATGATTTTGTTCCTGCAATGAATGGTGATTATACAGCTTGGTGTGATCCTTTTCCAGTTACTTATGAAGTTGGGTTGAATTTCAATCAGCCTTTCCCATCCACTGCCCCATTTATACTTGATCAAAGTAATGGATCGTTTACATACGTACCTACTCAAATCGGAAAAGGTTATTTTGCTGTTAGGGCCCGTGAGTATCGAAATGGTATTTTGATTTCAGAAATGGTCATAGATGGTATGTTATACGCGACTAATTGTGAAAGTCCCTCAGGAGTTACTTTTAATGATTTTTCATCTACAGGAACAAACATAATGGAAGTAAGCGGTACTCCTGGGGTCTATTGTGAGACTGTTCAATTGGAAAGTGATGAAACCATTGAATCTGTAACTGTTGAGTCACCATCTTTTATCACATATAGTGTCGAGACAATTAATAGTGGTTTGGTTGAGGTTACCTTTTGTTCTGATTTTCCATTGGATAATTTTTGTGATCAAGTTGATGTAGGAGTAGTTGTAAATGCATGGTCTGGTGAAACTAGTGATTGCTTAGGTGAAGCCAATAACATTCCTAATAGAGGATACTACACCATACGTAAATTACCTGGCGAGTACTGTCCGCGAAACCTATTCTTTACGAATAGGAATTCAACTTCAGGTTTGTCAATGCCATTGTATGCACATGCTGAAGAACGTATTTGGGTTGGAGATGATATGCCTGCAATTGCACCGCCTGCCATATTAGCAGATCAGGGGCAAGTAGATGTAATAGGTGATTTGGTCTTAGAAGCCGGAACAGAAATAGTAATTCCCGCTTGTCAATCTGGCGTTGGTTGTGTAACCTTCACTGGTGATGTAACTTTGATAATTAATCCGAACAATTGTAGCGCAGATTGCACACCTGAACCGTTTGACTTGTATGTAAAAGAACTATTTGAATGCAGTAACGAAAGACTTATTGCAGAAGTTGGAGGTGATGGACCATTTACCTATCAATGGCAAATACTTGGGCAGACTTACACAACTTCAAACAATGTTTTCGAGGTACATAATATCGTTTCTGAACAAAATAATGGACAGATACCATACACATGTACCGTTTATGATGCCATTGGTCAAACGGCAACATTCACTGGTAATATCTTAGGAACGCAACGCTTCTATCAAACCATTACCGACAACAAAATTTACTTCGACTATCCACCAAATACAGTATATGGTCCTGATGGATACTACTATGCTGCCAATCTAGGTGTATATAGTGGAACTCCGGCCTACATTATTGATTCTGTTAATCTCACCCCTCCATGGTATGGTTCAACCTATATGCGCTTAATTGTTTGGGGCAGAAATGGTCTTCCAATTTTGGATAAACAAACTGTTCTCGAAGGTGGAGAAGATTGGTCAATGGATAATGGAGAGTTCTATTGGAACGGCAAGGAAGACAATGATATTTGGGGAGATTGTTACGAAGGACAGTTGACTGAAATTTTCAATTATACCTTAATTTCCAGAAATTGCTTTGATGATCAAGACATTTATCAGTGGGTTGATAACGTAGATGAAGCAGGTTCTTTTTGGATATTCGGTTGTACCAACGATGATCCGTGGAATCCGGTTGAAACAAAATCTGCCTCAACTGATGAAAATGATTATTCAGAGAGAAATAAGATTACAGGATGGAGAAGGAATCCTGAACTCCCTGTTTCTACAAACGAACTTTTTATCCAATGTATTCCAAATCCTACAAGCGACGAGTTTGAAGTTATAGGCAACTATTCTTTACTAGATCAAATCCAATTATTGGATCAAGCTGGTAAAGTAGTCTATGAGGTGAAATCCATCAAAAAAGGAGAAAAAATTGATGTTTCTCATTTAAGTGCTGGGATTTACTTAATTTTGATAGAAACCGCTATTGGGCAGCAACAATACAAATTGATTAAGCAATAAGATCATGAGAGGAATGGACAAGTTTTCATTTTTTATCTTGTTTGGCTTGTCCACTCCTTTTGTCAATGCCCAAAATTTGGTTCCAAATTCTAGTTTTGAAGAAGTTTCAACCTGTAATGTGAGTTCATTATATGATGCAATGGAGAACTCTATTGTTGATTGGGAAACATACGATTATTCCACTAATTCTCCCGACATTTTTAATGAGTGTTTCTCATCAGGTATACTTCAACTGCCTAATAGTGCTTTCGGATATACTTTTGCTCAAACAGGTCTTGGTTGTACCGGTATTGGTTTTATACCGAGTACTGACTATAGAGAAGTAATTAGTGTCCAATTAACAAATCAATTGCAACAAGACTCGGCTTACTGTGTTTCGTTTTTTGTGAAGAACTCAAAAGCTGAAAATCAAGAATACTATGCTAAAAACCTTGGGGTGGTATTTACTGAAAATCCAACAAATTATTTGGAAGTCAGATCATTGGAACCAGCCATTTTTTCTGATTTAGAAATCACCCAAAATGATTGGGTTGAATTATCAGGCTATTACATTGCATCTGGAACTGAAAACTATTTACACATCGGATATTGGGGGAACAGTCTTGATTATCAAAATACTACGGATAGTCAAGGATTGATCTATTATTATGTGGACAATATTAATTTAATCACGTGTAACAAAGATTCTTTATTGTCAGTAGTATTAGAATTACCAAATGTCATTACACCAAATGGTGATCAGATAAATGATCTTTATATCCTGAAAACACATAATATCAAATCCCTTGAGGTGAAAATTCACAACCGCTGGGGTAGCTTGGTAATGAGTTATGATGGATTGAAAGATAGCTGGGATGGAAATGATCAAAGTGGTCAATCGTTGGTAGAAGGCGTTTATTTTGTTAATGTCATTGCAGAAACTAAATTTGGTGAACTTTTAACCAAAAATGAGTTTGTGCATCTTGAACGCTAAACACTATCCATTCAAATGAAAAAAATCCGATTCTTTTCATTGTTGTTTATCATGCTTCTTAACACCCCAATTGTTTCATTTGGGCAAAAGAAATTGAAGTATGCAGATTATGGATGGACTCAATTTGGTCTTTCGACTTCACCGGATATTGTTTTCAGAATACTTAGAGCCGACAATGATCAACTCATGGGACAGGATTATCTTAATCGAAAAGATCGAGAAATCCCTAAAATAGGGTTTGGTTTAGGAGCTACAATTACTTATCAAACCAAACGATTCGGATTCTTTGAAATAGGATTACACTATCAAAACCTAGGTTACAAAACAAAAAGTTATCCATACGAAAACCATCCCGGATGGAATGCCATTACTTATCAAAACGAGTACTTTGCGAGCATTCCGTTAATTTGGTTTGTACGGCTTGGTGAGAACAAATTGCGTTTCGAAACCGGATTGGGGATTTATCCAAGTTTGCAGCTCTTTTCTAAGCGAGTTGATTACTTGGATTCAATGAATCAAACACAAACAATCGTTCGCGAAAAAGGATCGTCTTTTGAACCGAATTTATTCATCTCAATAAGAACGGGGGTTTCTTATCAAGTAACTGATAAAATCACTTTACGAATTTCACCGGAGTATAAAATCGGATTGTTTCGAAATGATGGATTTTCAAACCTTTGGGGATTTGGATTGAATTTTGGGTTCTATTATTCACTTGGGAATAAACAATGAACTTATTTCAATGATTCTCTTTTGTCTAGGCGACTACCTATCCTTTGGAAATTTTTTAGTTTACGCCTTTAGCAAATCCTAAATCTTCAGCCAAATTCCCCTTCCACAATTTCCCATGTCCGGGATAAAGTGTTATTTCTCCGATTGTGTTTAGTTTTTCAATGGATCTTTTTGCCATTTGCGGATCCTGATTGATACTGTTGTGTAACAACTGCGGTTCGCCCTCTTTTCCGGTAAAGATATTGTTGGTAACCAAGGCATCACCGCTAAACAGCACCGCTGCCTCCCGAAAATAAAAACAACTTTCGCCTGAAGTGTGTCCGGGTGTATGAATGACAATGGGATTTCCGGGAACAGGAAGTTCGTCACCATCTGTAAAAGCAATGGATTCTTTCAATGGTTTCGTAGTAAAGGTTTTACCGTAAAAAAGTGCGTGAAACATGGATTTTAAAACGGGCAAACGCCAGCAATTTTTCACAAACCACCATGGTGGCAAATGATTTATGTTCATGGTTGAAGCTAGATCTGCTTCATGCACATAAACCGGAATGTGGTAGCGTTGTCTGATCGCTTCGGCGCAACCAATATGATCGTTATGGGCGTGGGTAAGAAGCACAGCCTTTAGTTCTTCTGGTTCAATTTGATGGAGCTTTAATGCGCGCTCAAATTGTGGAAAATATCCCGGAAATCCGGCGTCGATGACCACCGTACCTTCGGTTGTGCGGAGCAGATACCAGTTGACGTAAGCGGAACCGAGTGTGATAACTTCCATTGATTTCGTTTTTAGATTGTCGAGACGTTCGTTTCAGGTAAAGTTAATTCAAACAGTGTGTTTTCAAAAACGGTGTTCCCGAATTCCATCACAAAATCCCCGGACATTAATATACTGATCGGTATATTATTTGTACATTTGCCCAAACAACAGAAATTCATGCTCACAAAAGCCGAACGTACCAAGCAGTTCATCGTTGAAAAAGCCGCCGCCGTTTTTAATGAAAAAGGGTATGCAGGTACTTCTATGAGTGATCTGACAATGGCAACCGGTTTAACGAAAGGCAGTATTTACGGTAATTTCGAGAACAAAGACGATATTGCCCTTGCCGCTTTTGATCACAATTTTCAGTTGGTAACTACTTACATCAAGCAGCAGATGGAAACACAAATCTCTGTTATTGATAAGCTGTTGGTGTATCCTAAAACCTATCGTCAGTTTTGGCAATTGCCCTTTTTACAGGCAGGTTGTCCGGTGGCGAACACCTCCATTGAGGCCGACGATACGCATCCTGCACTCAAGGCAAAAGCTGCTTTTGCGCTGCAATTTTGGAGAAATGCTGTTGAGTACCGTTTGCAATCAGGAATCGAAGCAGGGGAAATCAAAGCAGATACGAATGTTATTGAATTTGTTGCTGTGCTTACTTCGTTGATTCAGGGTAGTGTACTTCAAGCAAAGGTTTCAGGTAATTTAATGTATTTGAATTCCTCCATGAATTTTCTGGAGCGAATGATCAATGATTTAAGGACTTAAAAAATTTTAAACTAAAATATACCGATCGGTATAAAATTAATTTATCTATTATGGAAATAACTTCAATTGAAACATTTTTAGCGTATTTCGAACGAACGCGCGAAGCAACAAACAGACTCATTCAGGTCATTCCGCACGACAAACTCGATTGGGCGTATTTGCCCGGAAAGTTTACCATTGCAGATCTAATCAGGCATATTGCGGCCATAGAACGACAGGTTTTTGCGGAAACAGCCTTGGGAAATCCAATCACTTACAATGGTTGCGGCAAAGAACTCGCCGACGGATTCGATGCTGTAGTGGAGTATTTCAACCGCATGCACAACGAGTCGGTAGCGATCTTCCAATCGT
>JBILJP010000369.1:0-5128 GCA_044377135.1 Fluviicola sp. | reverse complement strand
GAGAAACCGTAAGAAGTCATGTAAAACCACAAGTCAAACGTAGCAAGATTGTCATTACTCAAGATCACCAATAAAGTATACCCCACGTGCGTGATACTTGAAAAAGCCAAAAGACGTTTTAAACGTACCTGACGCAAGGCAGATAAATTACCTACGAACAACGTGATTACTGCCAGAATTGCCAATGCCGGTGCCCAAAATTCGCGTACCGATTCCATACCGAAACTGCCGGTAAACAATTTCAGGAATGCTGCAAAAGCGGCCATTTTCACCACCGACGCCATGAAACCTGTTACAGCATGCGGTGCTCCGTCATAAACATCCGGACTCCAGAAATGGAATGGTGCTGCACCTACTTTGAAAACAAACGAAGATAAAATGAGTAGAATTCCGACCAAAAGAATGGGGTTGTCTCCCGCACCGTCGTTGATCGCTGCAGCTATTCCGGTAATGGTGAAACTTCCTGTAGCACCATAAACCCAAGCAATTCCGAACAACAATAAACCGGTTGCGAAGGCTCCCATCAAGAAATATTTCAAGGACGCTTCATTCGAACGCAAATCGTGCTTACGGCTACCTGCCATTACATAAATCGGAATAGACAAAATTTCCAAACCGAGGAAGAACATAAACATGTCTGTGAAAGCTGTCATGATCAAAGCTCCGCACAACGAGAACAATAACAAGCCGATGTATTCTCCGGTATGTTCAGGTTCTTCTTTGAAACGTTCGTAACCTACTGAAATGATCAATAATGAAAAGACCGACAACGCTAAGCTAAAAACCAATGAAATCGGGTCGAAACTCAATCCTTCGTAGCTGATATTTACAATAGAATGTCCTGTAACCAACTGATTGATGATCAAACCGATTGCCACCATCAAACCACCGCTAGCACCCAAAAGTACAACTACGGGTTTCTTCGCAAAAGCGGCAAAAATGGAAATCAATCCACTTATAAAAATGACTATTAATGCATCCATCTTAAGGCACTATAGGAGTTTGTTTAATACTAGCTAACAAGTCGGTAACACTCGGTTCTACGAAGTCCATTACCGCTTTCGGGTAAACACCCAAGAATACTACTGCAATGATGATCACAGCAAACACAATCAATTCGCTCAATGATAAATCGGCAAAAGCACTGGTTTTTACCGGACCATACATGCTCAATTGATACGCACGGAAGGTATAAACTGCTCCCAAGATCAAGGTAGATCCGGCCACTATACCAATTACGTTATCAAAACTGAACAATCCTTTCAAGAGTAAAAATTCACCAACAAAACCGCTTGTAAACGGCACTGAAACCGATGCGAAAGCCAAAGCAGCAAACCAGAAAGCGAATTTTGGTGCTTGTTTGGCAATGCCACCCAACTCACGTAAACTGCGTGTTCCTAATCTACGTTCGATCACATCGGCTGCTAAGAACAGACCAACTGCAATTAAACCGTGGTTGAGCATTTGTAGAACACTTCCCGAAAGGGTGTCTTTATCGGCTGTCATGATTCCTGCAGCAATCAACCCAACGTGTGAGATCGATGCAAAAGCAAACAGACGCTTCATATCGTCTTGTTTGATGGCCAAAATTGCTCCGTAAACAACACCAATGGTTCCTAACACAATAATCGGATAGGTAACGCAATCCAATGCTTCAGGAAACAATGGCAACATCCAACGCAACATTCCGTAAAGTGCCATTTTCAGCATAATACCGGATAACAACATGGTTCCCGCCATTGGTGCTTTGGAATACGTTGCTGGCTGCCATGTGTGGAATGGGAAAATCGGAACTTTGATGGCAAATGCCAGGAAGAATCCACCCAGTAACCAAACGGCCACTTCCGGAGCTAAGGTCACAGCTTTCAAGTCTTCAATCGCAAAACTTGGAGCGAAAGATTTTAATCCGATCAACGAAGCCAACATGAACAACGATCCGAAGAAGGTGTAAATGAAGAATTTCATCAAGGCCGCTTTGCGTTCAGGTTCGCCAAACCAATAAGCGATCAGGAAAATCGGAATAAGCGTGATTTCCCAGAAGATGTAGAACCAAATTCCGTCCAACGAAATAAAGACACCGATCAACCCGAATTGCATCAGGAAAACCATGCTGGTGAATAAACGATTGGAAGATAATTCACGTCCGAAATTACTAAGCAAAATCAATGGCACCAATACAGTTGTCAGTAACAACATCATGAGTGAAATGCCATCATATCCGAAGTTAAGCGTGATTCCGTAAGCGGGAATCCATTCCTGGGAAACAAAACTGTGCATGCCAGCAGCAGGATTGTAATTTGCCATGAGCACAATTGTAAGCGCCAAGGTAGCCAAGCCGCCCACCAAACCATAAGTGCGAACAACACTTTGCGGCATCACCAGTACGGAAAGCGCAAAGAAAACCGGTAGTATAAAAAGTAACAGTTCCAACTTAATAGTATTTGTAAATGAGGAAATAAACAACTAAACCGATTAGTCCTAAGACCATCCATAAAATGTAGCTATCGGTACGACCCGTTTGCCATTTGCGCACCATATCACCCGATTTGCCGATCAATTGACCAACGCCAACAACCGAGCGGTGCAAGAACATACCTTCAAAGTAACGCGATCCTTTTTCAGAAAGCCACTCTATAGGGCGAACAAACAAGAAATTATACAACTCGTCGAAGTACAATTTATTAGCCGAAAGTTTTTCCCAGCCTTTCAATTGTGCATCGGCAACAGGAACACTGTTTTTCTTACCGTAAACCAGGTAACAAACCACCAAAATAGCCAACGACATTACCGAAGCGGCAATCATCAACGTTAAAGCCATGTTTCCTTCAGGAGCAGTGTGTTTGATTAAATTCAAACCGGCAACGTTGTGTTCGAAATGATGCGACATCCAATGCGCCATGTTGTGCAACCACACTCCCGGCAAGTTCAGCACACCTCCAAAAACGGAAAGGATTGCCAATACGATCAGTGGAAGTGTCATGGAAGCAGGTCCTTCATGCAAATGATGTTCTTGTTCGTGTGTTCCGCGGAACGAACCGTGGAAAGTCACAAAATACAAGCGGAACATGTAAATAGCCGTCAAAGCTGCACTGGCCATTAACGCAACATACAACCACGTTCCGTGAGTAAATGCGTGCGCAATGATTTCGTCTTTTGAATAGAATCCTGAAAGCAACGGAAAGCCAGAAATTGCTAAGGTTCCAATCAAGAATGTAAGGTGTGTTACCGGAATTTTCTTGCGCAAACCACCCATTTGACGAATATCTTGTTCGTCTGACATGGCGTGAATGACACTTCCAGAACCTAAGAACAACAAGGCTTTAAAGAAAGCGTGAGTCGTAACGTGGAACATGGCTGCCGTGTAAGCTCCCATTCCCAACGCTACAAACAACATACCCAGTTGCGAAACGGTTGAATAAGCCAATACTTTTTTGATATCGTTTTGACGCATGGCAATGAAAGCCGCTACAATAGATGTGGCCAAACCGATGTACAACATGATATCCTGCGTCATTGGTGCCAATTCAAACATGTAGTTGGAACGCACCACCAGGAAAATACCTGCTGTTACCATTGTTGCCGCGTGGATCAATGCCGAAACGGGTGTTGGTCCGGCCATCGCATCCGGTAACCACGTAAACAACGGAATTTGTGCCGATTTACCCGTTGCTCCGATAAACAAACAAAGGGTTATTCCGCATAAAACAGTGCTCAAATCAACTTTGCTACCGATAATGGCTGCTGATAATTCGTTGTACTCAAGTGTTCCGAAGTTGAACAACAACAAGAACAAACCGATCAACAAACCAAGGTCACCGATTCGGTTCATGATGAACGCTTTGCGCGCCGCTACCGTGTTTTTGAAATCACCGTACCAGAAACCGATGAGCAAGTACGAACAAATACCTACACCTTCCCAACCGAAGAACAACATGAAATAGTTGCTTCCGAGTACGAGGATCAACATCGCGAAGATGAAGAGATTGAGGTAAACGAAAAACTTGTAATAACCGGCATCGTGCTTCATGTAACCCATCGAGAATAGGTGAATCAAGGTACCTACTCCGGTCACAATCAAGGTCATCCACACCGATAAATTATCGGCTAACAAGCGTGCATGCAACGAAAACGTTTCCGTATCGAGCATAGTGAATAAATCAATTTCAACGGCTTTATCCAATTGCGAAAAAACCATCAGCGCCAATCCGAACGAAAGCGCCATAACACCTGTAGCGATAGCGCCAACAACTGCTTTTGGAAGGTTTTTGCCTACGGTACCGTTGATCAATGCTCCAATTAAAGGAAGCAGAATAATCAGGGGAACTAACTGTGCTACCGACATGCTTAATCTTTTAATTTGTTAAACAAACGGATGTCCACCGATCGTGCGTTGCGGAAAACCAAGACCAGGATGGATAATCCAACCGTAGCTTCAGCGGCCGCCACCACCATGATGAAAAACACAAACAACTGACCATCGGCTTTTCCAAAATAGGTTGAAAAGGCCACCAACAATAAATTCACTGCATTCAGCATCAACTCGATGCACATCAAGAGAATAATTGCATTTTTTCGGTAGAGCACACCAAACACACCAATGACAAACAACGCTGTTGCCAAAAGCATGTAGAACTCAATACCTACTCCGGATTCGAAAATCGTAGCTAATACCATGGTTATTCTATAATTTGTTTATCGCGTTTCGCTAAAAGCACCGCACCCACCATCGCAGCGATGAACAGGATAGAGGAAACTTCAAACGGAAGCACGTATTTTGTAAAGAGTAAATGACCGAGGTTTTTCACCAAGCCCATAGATTCTGCACCCGGAACGGCAACATATTCAGTGAAAACCGCATCTTTTAAAACGGAAAACAACACCAAAAATAAGGCTCCACCAGCCAAGGCCGCGGCAATTTTCATAAAGAGTGAACTTCGTGGTTCGTTTTCCTTACTCAAATTGAGTAGCATCAATACAAAAAGGAATAATACCATAATTGCGCCGGCATAAACGATGATGTTTACGATAGCAATAAATTGTGCATTCATCAGCACGTAGTTGGCTGTAATGAGGAAGAAAGTAACAATAAGGTACAATACGCTTCTTACAGGATGATGACTCAACACCA
>JBILJP010000368.1:0-5134 GCA_044377135.1 Fluviicola sp. | reverse complement strand
AAACGGATAACGGATTTACAGTTCACACGCACGGAGGAAAGCGCGATACAGGCCTTGATGCGGTAGAATGGATAGAAGAAGCCGTAAAGCGTGGAGCCGGAGAATTATTGATCACTTCCATGGATGGCGATGGAACCAAGAACGGTTTCGCGATTGATTTTTACCGACAAATCACACAACGGGTGAACGTGCCCATTATCGCTTCCGGTGGCGCAGGAACAGCGCAGCATTTCGAAACATTATTTACTGAAACCAATGTAACCGGCGGACTGGCAGCCAGTATTTTCCACTACGGAGAATTGCCCATTCCCGAACTCAAACAACAACTCAAACAAACAATACGCATCAGATGAACCCAACTTTGAATTTCGATACCAACGGATTGATTTCCGCAATAGTACAAGATGCCCGAACGCAACAAGTGTTGATGTTGGGCTACATGAATGAAACAACGCTCCGTCAAACAATTGACACCGGAATCGTGACTTTTTACAGTCGTTCCCGGCAAGAAATCTGGGTAAAAGGCGCTACTTCGGGCAATTACCTGAGGTTGGTTTCCTGGTCGGCCGATTGCGATAAAGACGCGTTGTTGATTACAGCCATTCCCGACGGACCGACGTGTCACACCGGAGCCGTTTCGTGTTTTGAAGCGCAACCGCTGTCAGGATTGGGAATACTCGCTCAACTGGAGCAAACCATTCAGGACCGGTTTACAAGGCCAAAAGAAGGTTCGTATATCCAATCGTTGATCGAAAAAGGTCTGCCAAAAATCGCCCAGAAAGTAGGCGAGGAGGGCGTTGAAGTGGTGATTGAAGCCATGCGCAACGAACCGCACTTGTTTTTGGAAGAATCTGCCGATTTGTTGTTTCACTACTTGATTTTACTGCGAGCGAAAGGAGTTTCGTTGGATAAAGTGCTGGAGGTTTTGAAGGGAAGGATGGGGTGAGTTTTGCGAGTAAAGTGCCAAATTTTCAAATTTGACAAATGTCCAATTTGCTAGTTGACAAATTTCAGGGCGAAATTTTTGTGAAAATTTTAAACATTTAAATTTCTCAACTTTTATGACTATTATTGAGATACGACTTACTGATTCTTTATTTTAATGGGATGTACCAACTTTTAGATGGTTACATTTTTGTCATGTAGTTAGCGATTTTTGCTAACCCGCAAATGGTGATTTTCAGAATCTTTTGAATAGAATATGCAACTCGATAACGAATATAAAAACTGGATAAGCGACCTAAAGCTTAGAGTTCGTTCAGCTCAAATCAAGGCAGCTATTGCTGTTAATAAAGAGTTGATTCTCTTTTATTGGGATTTGGGCAATATGCTGTCAGATAAAATCAAAACGAGCAATTGGGGGGATAAAGTACTTGAAAATGTTTCCAAGGATTTGAAAGATGAATTTCCTGAAATGACGGGTTTTTCGAAAACCAATTTGAAGTATATAAGAATGTTCTACGACTATTTTTCATCGAATTTTGTAATTGGTCACCAAGCTGTTGATCAATTACAAAGTATTGAAATTCAGTTGAATAAAATAAGTCAACAAGCTGTTGACCAAATTGAAAAAGTAGAAGATAAAACTCGAGAAATTAGTTCGCAAGCTGTGAATCCAGGAAAAAATCAATTAATTGTGCAACAACTAGTTGCCCAAATTCCTTGGGGACACATCATTATAATCATTACAAGGATAAAAAACGTTGAAGAGGCTTTTTTCTACATCCAAAAAACCAAAGAAAACAATTGGAGCAGAGACATTTTAAGCTTGCAAATAAAGTCTAATCTTTTCCAAAGACAAGGTACTGCCATTACCAATTTTTCCAATACGCTGCCTGAACCTTTGTCTGATTTAGCCCAACAAACATTAAAAGACCCTTATGTTTTTGATTTTCTCCAATTAACAGAAGGGTATAAAGAAAAGGACATTGAAAACCAATTAGTCAATCATATCAAGAAATTTCTTCTAGAATTGGGTAAAGGATTTGCTTTTGTTGGTCAACAATACCACCTTGAAATTGCTGATAACGATTATTACATTGACTTACTTTTTTATCATGTTAAGCTCAAATGCTATGTGGTTATAGAACTCAAAAACACCGTTTTTATCCCTGAATATGCCGGCAAATTAAACTTTTACCTTTCAGCAGTTGATTCCTTACTTAAAGAGGCAGATGATAAACCAACGATAGGTATTCTATTGTGCAGAGAAAAAAATAATTTAGAGGCAGAATTTGCATTGCGTGATATCAATAAACCAATGGGCGTAAGTGAATTTGAATTGACCCATATTTTACCTGAAAATCTAAAATCTTCTTTGCCAACCATTGAAGAATTAGAACAAAATTTACTGAACGACGAATAAAGAGACGTTAATACAATTCTTCAAAGTGCCTTACCAGAGATAAGCGTTTATTGACAATGCTTTATTGCCAACTTTTTGATTTTGTTGAGCGAAAGGAGTTTCATTGAACGAGGTGCTGGCGGTTTTGAAAGGAAGGATGGGATGCATTTTTAGTTTGTTCATTTAATAGTTGTTGGGCAGCGAGCGATAAATCAAGAATCATTTCAAAAAGTGGCGGAGGTGTTTGCGAACTCAACTTTTATTGCTACTATTGACATAGAACTTACTGACGGACAAACACATTCACTAATAAGACGGATTTCATTATTGTAATGATCATCAATTGAAATTCTGGGGTGTGATTAGGGGGATGGTTGTTTTGGTTCGTCAATTGTTGAGTTAGGCGAAATATCCACACAAAACGAACTTAATATGGAACAAGAATCAAAAATTTTTAAGATAGTAGAAAGAGTAAAGACACCATTATCCATTACTGGTATAGCATTAATGGTTATGTATTTAGTTATAAAAAAAGTTCTTGATTTAGACATTTATGACAATGTCGGTGCTGAAAATACTTTTACTATTATAGATAAAATAATAAATTATGTGTTTATTGTTTCAATTGTATCTTTATTATTGGGAATAACTGCATATCTAATTTCAAAATTTAAAAAAAAAAGGGTAAACCAGAGCTAATTAGTGTCTCAACTGATAATGCCATTAAAAACATTTCAGTTCAAAGATTTTTTAAAGAAAATGAGTATTCTAACCATCATCTTGATTCCATTGAAGTATTTGACCTCAAATTTATAAATAATGGAGATGGTACAGCGTATATAACTAGTGTAGATATAGAAGTTGTCAGTAGCAAGATTAACAAATCACCAAATCTCACTTTAGATTATTATATTGAAGATGGCAATATTGTTATATACGCCGAGAATTTAGGCTGGGGAAGTGCAAAAATAAGAGAAGCATTTTTAAGCAATTCAACTTTAGAAAACATCGGAAAACAACAATTTTTCGAAACTTCAATTCCATCTGGTGAGCGTAAAAAAATTTTGAAACTAGAACTTATAAATCAGAACGAACTATTTTGCGATATTCAAGCAAAAAGGAATGAAATTTTTCCACAAATTTCTAATCTACTAAAATTAAAAGATTCAATTATTCTAAATAATGAAGAAATAGATAGATATTTATCTGAACACGAAAAATGGCATATTGAAGAGTTTTTCGACAATTTAGTGGAAATTCCAGTTTTTAAATCTAGGCAAGAATGGCATATAGAATACTTTCAAAAAAAGCCATTTCAAGCTATTCCGGTTAATGGGGCAATCAGTGTTGAATTGATATATTTTGATGAAAATGATGAGGTAGAAAAGAAGAAATTTGAAATTAATAAAAGAGGCACTCTCTGGTATACCGATAAAGGATTTCAAATTGACATTCATCACATAATGTATAGTTTACGTCAACCAGAAGACATTTATGTGGTTCATTTGAATCCTGAAATTCCTAAAAATAAAAAATATAATATCTCACATTACATTAAAAGTGGCGAAGTCGAACGATTACATTTTTTATTTGCCTCTGAAAAGACAGCGGAATATACAATTAGATTCATTTTTCATTTCAATAAAAAAGAAAAACTCAAGTCTGATTTATTTAATATATTTATTTACGCTGAAAACAGAAAAGACTATCATTATGATAATATCAAAGATGGAAATCATTTGGTCTTTGAAAATGGGGAACTGATACTCAAATAATGCTTTGCCTAACAGCGGTTTTAAGAAAATGGGGTTTTTGGGCTTAATTTAAAGTTTGTTTTTTACTTTCCGTGTTAAATCGAAAGTTTCGGGCTTACCAATCCTCAACTTCTTAAATCCGCGAAACGTGACTATTCACGGTAACTCAAATATCAATAGCGTAAAATAGATTTATCACTTCCGCTCAATCTTCTGATACGACGTCACAATCCCCTTGATCAGCGCCGAACTAAACCCGCTGTGTTCCATTTCGTTCAGTCCAACAATGGTACATCCTTTCGGAGTGGTGACTTTATCAATCTCTTCTTCCGGGTGAAGTCCGTTTTGAATGAGTAGTTGTGCGGCGCCTTTTACGGTTTGACTCACAATGGTATTAGCTGTTTTGGCGTCGAAACCTACTTCTATTCCGCCTTGAATCATGGCGCGAATGAATCGCAGGGCATAGGCAATACCACAAGCTCTAAGTATGGTGGCCGATTCCATCAATTGTGCGTCGATCCAACATTTCCGAACGAGAAATTTTCGAGAGAAAATTCTAAAATTTTAAACATTTAGAATTTTAAAGTTGGCAAATTTTACAATTTTACACATTTCAAAGAAGTCCAGAAACACTGGCCTGCAGACACCTTACCTCCGCTCAATCTTCTGATACGACGTCACAATTCCCTTAATCAGCGCCGAGCTAAATCCGCTATGCTCCATTTCGTTCAACCCTACAATGGTACATCCTTTCGGAGTGGTGACTTTATCAATTTCTTCTTCCGGTTGAAGTCCGTTTTGAATGAGTAGTTGTGCGGCGCCTTTTACGGTTTGACTCACAATGGTATTCGCTGTTTTGGCATCAAATCCTACTTCTATTCCGCCTTGAATCATCGCGCGGATGAATCGCAGGGCGTAGGCAATACCGCAAGCTCCAAGGATGGTGGCCGATTCCATCAATTGTTCGTCGATCCAATATTTCCGAACGAGAAATTTTCGAGAGAAAATTCTAAAATTTTAAACGTTTAGAATTTTA
>JBILJP010000367.1:0-5137 GCA_044377135.1 Fluviicola sp. | reverse complement strand
GCCACCGTTAAATGAATTGGAAATGATTCAACAATGGTATGCTCATTTTGAGAAAGATGGATTTAATGAGAAACAATAATCGTTAGTTGTTTCATTTTCGCTAGATTTCCGATTTGAAGAATTATAATGCTCCTAAAAGGTCAACGGATTAAAAAGTAAACAGATGAATACGACCGAAACTATTATTGCAGATTTTGTAGGACAAAATTTAACCATTGACATAGATGGCGAAACAACTAATTTATGCGTCATTAGCTGGCAAGCCATTGTGCAGGAAAGTGAAGCTGTTTTTGCCAAAACGATAGGCATGACAGATGAAGAGAAAGATGCATTCTGGAATAATGCGCCGGTTGGGGCTTTGGGTGAGATTTATGCTTATTTCATTACAGAGGAAGATTTTGAGCAAAAAGTAGACGACAAAGAATGGATTCCGTTTGGTCTACTCGGATTAATGCATGGCGCGCACAATTATGAATTTGGAGAAATGAATAATGATGGTTTGCTGGTATTTGATGTAAGTGATGGAAAAGCCGACGCTCCGGAAATAATTTTACTCGCAGAAGGAGAAGAGAAAAAAATTGCTAAAAACTTTAATGAATTGCTGATTGAAAAAGTAGATTAACGGTTTTCAAACCATTTAGAAATTCGGATTGTTGTCCCGAACTCCTTTATTTACTGGTGTTGGTTGAATTGTGAGTAGTGTAGTTGATTTCTTAAAAAACCATAAATTCCAACCAATCAGTACTTCGCAATCAAAATATCCTTAATATTCCGGCATTAAACCATTGCTATGTCTACTGACAATGAACGCATCCGTCAACTGGAGGAATCGTACCGAAAGTTGTGGGAAGAACACCTCGAATTGAAGGATCGCATCCGTGCAAACTATGCCGAATTCAAAGAAATCCGTGAACGGATGGGAATTCCTGAAGCTAAAGCGGTCCCTCAAACAAAACCTGTTTCTCAAGCGACTCCGCAACCGGTTATTGCAGCGCAATCGCGCGAGGTGAAACCTGAAGCAACTCCTGCATCTGAGAAAAAAGGATGGCCTGAAGATCCGAAACCAGCTGTAAAAGCTACTGCTCAGAAAGAAAAATCCACCTGGGAAGAATACATCGGTGAGCAATTGTTGAGTAAAATCGGGATTGTGATTCTTATCATCGGTGTAGGAATTGGAGCCAAATACGCCATCGATCACCAGCTATTAAGTCCGGCTATGCGCATTGTGGGCGGATACATCATAGCTGCAATCCTAGGCTTTTTCGCTTATCGTTTCAAGGAAAAATACACGGCCTTTAGTGCAGTATTGGTAAGCGGTGCAATGGCGGTAACCTATTTCATGACTTACGCAGCCTACATTTTCTATGGCTTGTACCCGTATTGGCTGACATTTTTGCTCTTGTTTCTTACTACCGGAGCCACGGTTGTTGCGGCACTTCGGTACAACATGGTCATCATTGCACACATCGGATTGGTGGGTGCGTATGTGTTACCTGCCTTGATTTCCAACCAGGCCAATCACATTTCCAGTTACCTGATCTACATGGCTGTAATCAACGGCGGAATTTTGGTGGTGTCGTTTCTGCGCGATTGGAAATCACTTTTTCACGTTGCTTTCGGATGGACCGTCTGTGTGTTTATAGCATGGTTCGTGTTTACGTACAGCGAAAAGGGCGATGCTAAGACAGCCTTGTTCTTCCTTACCTTGTTTTTTGCCTTATTTCAAACTGCTTTTATTGCTTATCCGCTGGTTAAAAAACATCCGTTCAAAGCCACCGATCTGTGGATGGTGATTCCCAATATGCTGGGTTACTTCATTATGGGGCAATTTGTGTTGCATTGGGGCGATTTTCACCCGAAAGCCGATTTCATCTTCGGATTGTTGATCGGAGGATTGTTTTTTGCGCTGTGGCAGGTGTTTAGCAAACTGCGCCCGGAAGACCGCTTGTTGCACGAAACACATTTTTTAGTGGGGAGTTCGGCCATTACGTTATCGTTCCTCCTGGAATTGGAAGGACCTACTTTACCGCTTTTCCTGGCAATGCAAGCTGTGTTGATGGGCTGGCTCACCGTTCGTTCTGCGAGTCGTACGGAAGGTAGCTGGCGCTTTTTGGATGTTTTTTCAACCATTTTGATCAGTCTGTCACTTTTTGTACTGCTCCTTAAAACAACCTATGATGCCAATCATTCATTGGCAATGACACCGTTCTTAAATGGAGATTTCGGACTTTTATTAGCCACTTTTTTCATCACAGGTATAGGATTTGTCGCCTTGCAAACACGGGCCAAAACACTTCCCGAACAACGGTTTTTGATCGTTGACGGATTGTTGGTTGCCACTCTTTTTGGAGGTTTGCTGATCGGTGTCAACGAAATTTATTTTGCGTTCAAACATGCTTTTTCCGTTCATAAAGTAGCCGGTGAGCTGGTCAACAGAGAAGCTTGGAGAGCCACTATGTTGGTTGCTGTAACCGCTTTTGTTGGTGTATACTGGTGTTTATTTGTACTCGCCGAACGGTTTTATCTGCGTTTGAAAAACGGCCCGCAATTGATTCCACTCGTTTCCGGATTGCTCATCGGAAGTTTACTGATTGTGCTGACAATGATTTCTACCGGATATGGCGGATCGGATTTGCTCACCAGCGATTTGGAATGGATTCAAACCCTTTCGCGCTATGCCGTTTTCGGTTCCATACTCGGAATGGGGTGGACGTGGTTGAAAGCCGGCGAAAAAAACCAGCAGTTGCTCACCATGATTCACTTGGCCATTTTGTGGATGTTATCGCTTGAAATGACCCATTGGCTCGCGGTGAACGGTAGTCAATCGGCACACAAATTGTCACTGAGTATTTTATGGGGCATTTATGCCATTTACATCTTGTATTTGGGTATTCTGAAAGCTTTTGCAGCACTGCGTGTTACAGCAATGGTGATTTTGGGAATTACCTTGGTGAAATTGTTTTTCTACGACATTTCACACTTGAGTACTCCGGCTAAAACCATCCTCTTCATCGCTTTAGGAGGTTTATTGTTGGTGGGCGCTTATTTCTACCAACGCAACATCGCAAAAGTGAAACAAGATGAGGCAGATGCATCTTCTAAAAATTCAGATCATGAAACAAATGGGGATTAGTTGTTCGGGTTTAATCATTGCGTTGACAACCATCACGAGCAAAATTGAGGAGATTGAAGGGATAACAATGATTCTGTCGAAAACGATCTCCGCTAAAACAACTATGTTTGCAGCATGGTACCAAAACGCAGTGAAATCAAACCGGGGCAGTTGGTGGAATTTATCCAAAAACACCACCAGCGATCGGGTGAATTAACAGAGGGAATCGTCATGCGGATTTTAACGAAATCGCCCGAACATACGCATGGCATCAAAATCATGACCGAAGACCGATTGGTTGGTCGGGTTCAAGCCATTTTAGAGGACGAATAATCGCAATGAAGTTTTCGGTATTTAGATGACTTCTTGGTTCTACTGAAGTGGGTAAAATTGTGATGCATGTTGGCTTGAAAATTCGTACTTTCGATCTCGACTAAAACAACATGCCGACTAAGACTTTTTTTCGTTTGTTACTAGTGTTTTTGTTGCTTGGCTACGCGACTAATTATACGTATGCTCAAAATGCTGGTGCGCTCTACAATGAGGCAATTGCATTGCGTAGTCAAGGAAAAGGACTCAAGGCGCAAAAGCAGTTTGAAGCCGCTCTGGATGCGGCCCGCAAAAGCGGTGATGTAGCCATGCAAATGAAATGTCATTTGGAATTGGCAGAACTGAAAACGAACGTGGTGAATTATAAAACCGCAATCGAACATTACCAGGCATTTTCAGAATTGTATCGTCAACAAGCAACTGCACGCACCCAAAAATTGACCGATTCGGTAAGCACCTTAGAGTCGGCGGTAGTTTCCGGAAACAAAGAAATCAACCGCAAGAAAAAAGAAATCAAACAGAAGAGTCAGCAAATCGATTCATTGACCACCGAGCAATTACAATCTCAACTAGACCTCGCGAAATTGGCGGTGGCGAATAAAGAAACCGAAATGAAATTGCACGATGCAGCCAATGCACAGCGTTTGTTGTGGCTCGTGATTTCAATGGTTGTGCTGGTGCTTGTTTTCTTGTTGTTTGAATATTTTCAGAAACGCAGAAGTAATGCGGTGTTGAAAACGAAAAACGACGAAATTTCTCACGAAAAGACCAAATCGGAAAACCTTCTCTTGAATATTTTACCCGGTACGGTAGCTGCAGAGCTAAAGGAACACGGAAAAACATCTTCGGCCAGACACGAAATGGCAACAGTTATGTTCACCGATTTTCAAGGATTCACCACATTTGCCGAACAAAATACACCGGAAGATGTGGTGGCTTTGCTCGACTATTATTTCCGGGCGTTTGATGCTATTATCAGTAAGTACCAGATCGAAAAAATAAAAACCATCGGCGATGCTTACCTCTGCGTGAGTGGTGTGCCGACCAAAAACAAAGACCATGCGGCCAACATGATTCAGGCGGCGATGGAATTCCAGGCATTTATGGAAGTTTCAACCGAGCATGCACAACTCAGAATGCGCATCGGAATTCATACAGGTCCGGTAGTAGCAGGTGTGGTAGGTTCCAAGAAATTTGCCTACGACATTTGGGGCGATACCGTAAACATAGCAGCTCGTTACGAACAAACCGGTGAAGTAGGGCGCATCAATGTTTCCGAAACAGTGGTAGAGGCCACTAACGGCGCGTTTACATTCGAATACCGCGGTGAATTGGAAGCAAAGAACAAAGGGAAAATGAAGATGTTTTTTGTGGTGGGATGATGCTACGCAAATTTTGAATGTTTAATGTTGAATTTTAAATGGGAGTTCTCTTCGATTACTAAGTTTTACTTCTGTTTAGTTGGTTTAGATAACTCAATTTAAAACTCTAAGACGGATTTTCGGAAACGAAGTTTCTACTCAAAATCCAATTCAACATTCAACATCAAGCATCAAACATTTTTTAATTAGTCTCTCCTTACGAAGTTAATTTCAGCACCGTATGTTGTATTTTTCTGAATTGAAAAAGTGTTCTGATTAGGATGAAAAAATGAATTTGTCTGTTGATCTCCATCCATTTTTTGAAATTCCATGC